>NZ_JAWJWL010000007.1:0-157602 GCF_034721475.1 Burkholderia alba
GCTACATAACTTCCGGCGACTGCGTATCCGCTTCGAGCGCTTGGCGTTCATTCATGAAGCTTTCCTGAAGCTGGCCTGCTGCGTCATTTGCTGGCGACACTTGCAAAACTCATTGTGTTAACAACTCTTAATCTCACCAATCGCCTTTGGTGGATAGCTGGCAAGGACGATCGAGGTGGTCACCGGTCCGAATCTGGCCAGCGTGTCAATGGCTTTCTCTAGCTGGCTCATTTTTTGAACTACCACACGGACGAGGAAGCAGTCATCGCCCGTGATGCGATGTGCTTCAATGATCTCCGGCATCGTTGCAAATGCCTTCAGGCATTTTGTGATCTGCGTGTGAGTCGTCTGTATCCGAATGAGTGCGGATACATCACGGCCCATGAGCCCCGCATTGACCCTCGCCGAGTAACCCTCTATCACGCCGTGCTCTTCCAGCCGCTTGATGCGGGCGCTGACCGCTGGCTGAGACAGTCCAATCTGCTTACCTAGCTCGGTGTTGGTTACGCGTGCATGAACTTGCAACGTCTCAATAATGCGCCAGTCGAGTCGATCCAGTTCCACCTGCTTTGGTTTCATTCGAATACCCCTCTAAATTCCGCCATTTTCAATCCGTACCACACCGATTTCATCGGTTTGGCTATTCTGTCAGAGGCCGTCGGTTCCTACACTGGGAATTCAAATCTGGAGGAACCTACACATGAGTCGACGCGTTCTGATCGTGCCTGGCCACGGCAATTCGGGAACAGCGCACTGGCAAAGTATCTGGGAATATTCGAAGCCAGGATATTGGCGCCGCATGAAGGTCGGAGATTGGGATCACGCCGTCTGCGACGAGTGGGTGGCAGCAATTGCTCGCGACGCGGAAGCACTCGGCCCTGATGTGATCATCGTCGCTCACAGTCTCGGTTGCCTTGCGGTTGTGCATTGGGCGGTGCGAAACACAACCGCCATAGGAGGGGCATTGCTCGTGGCTGTTCCAGATCCATCGGCACCGGCCTTTCCTCGCGCCGATAGCATTGGATTTTCGCCTGTACCGTCGGTAAGGCTTCCATTTCCGAGCATCGTGGTCGCAAGCGACGACGATCCCTACGCAGCAATCAGTTATGCGCAGTCTTGTGCAAACTCCTGGGGCAGCGAGTTCCTCAATGTCGGAGCACGAGGGCATCTGAACGCCGCCAGTCACCTGGACGACTGGGCAGAAGGATATCGGCTCCTCCAGCGTTTCGACACGAGCAATCTTTAGAACGCAGGCCAGAGGTATGCGCGATCAGCGGAGATCGACTGGCATTTTCCAGGGAAGCAGCTCATCGTCATCGTCGGCGCTCTTTGCCAACGGTAGACGTTGGAACCGCTTGCTCCCCTCGTCGTAGCGGCGACGTCCGTCGCTGCTTTGTCGAACTACTCTTAACTCTGAGTGTTTGTCAGCCATAGGTGTCCACCTAACGTAGGTAGACACTATGTCGCCAGCCCGGCCGTCAATTGATAGACGTCAATGATGGACCGCATACCGTCATTCGTGCGCGAGCGCGGCGGATTACGGTGCATCAGGGTCGCCGCCGGGTTCGCCCACACCCGAGGGGATACCGGGCCTGCCGCAGGGCTGTAGCCGGCCGCCTGATGTACAGGAGAGGCGTTTGGGGGGCGGGCCGTGCCCAGATGATGTCGATCGACCCGGCGCGCGCAGTTGTGACCTTGCCCCACCTGCCCGCAAAAACGAGCGATTTTTATGCGCGCATGCACATGCCATCCCGGGCCGCCCGGCGCGGGCCGCGCGGCGATAGGCGGCCCGATTCGTCTATGCACTTTTATGCGCCTTGATGATGCAGTCTCCCCTGCTGGCTGAGGCCGGTCAGGCAAAGCCTCGCGCGCTCGCAGGGCTATCTACTCTCTGCCGGATGTCGGCAGGCTGGAAATCAGCGTCGCACCGCACGATGTCTTATGCCCCTGAAAGGCCGCGTCGGCGCCATCCACGCTGAAATGGGGGGCCCCCTCGACGATCACGCATTCACCGTGCATCGGACAGCTACAGCGATCCCCTTTGCGGGCGACCGCCCGATCCATCACTTCGCTGTGTGGCGCCCCCGATTCCACCCGGCCGCCGTGGCTATGCAGATCACCCACTCGAATCATGCCCCGCATGAGTCACCTCTCAATATGAGTAGCCTTGCACGCCGTAATTCGTGTCGAATCGGCGGCCCCACCACGGCAGATACGCGTTGTCTTCGCCGCGCGCGCGGAACCAATCCTTGTCGGGGTCGATCGGCGTGAGTTTCGACGGCGGCACAACCACCACGGCCATCGGGTGCGCGGCGTCATGGGTGCCGGCGACCAGGGTGTTGCCGCCGAAGTGATTCGCCCGGCCGATCGCGAGCGCGACATTCGTCAGCGCGGTGCCGGCGCCCATCTCACCCAGCAGCGCGGACGTGTTGAACGTCTGTTTCGGGTAATCGAATTCAGGCAGGGTCTCGGTCAGCGTCTGCGACAACGATCCGAGGCGCGTGGACGCGGCGTCGCTGCCTTTACCCGCGTCGTGGACGATGAACTGAATGCTGGCCGGGTCAACATTGGCGTTGTGCGCCGCATCGGCGATCGTCGCCTTCCACGCCTGGACGGCCTTCGTGGTGCCCACCTTCGCCTCGTAATCGCCGACGTTGCCCGTTGCCGCCTTGCCGATCCACGCGAGCGGTTCGCGCTCGGTCTTGAGCTCGGGGCCGGCGAGGAACAGCAGCGTGAGGTTTTCGTTGATCTGTTGGTCTTTCGGGGGGAAGCTCGGCGCGTCCCAGTTCATCACCCACACGCTTTCTTGCGGATGCGTTTGCAGATAGTCGAGCGCAGCGTTCAAGGAGGTGAAGCCGGCATTGGTGCCGCCGACGTGGACGCGAACGTCAGGCGGCGTGCTTTTACTCCAAAGATCCTTAAAATTCTGATTGCCAATATTAAATTCAGATGTGACTTCTTTTACGAGATAATTTTTGGCCTTTTCCGAGTCTAATCTGCTTGGAATGGCCAATTCAATATGAATGCCCGCTAGCTCTCGCCAATTTTTCTGATTTGATGATTGGACGGTATAAAAATATCGCGAATTCATCACATATTTTGTTCCAAATAATACAAACACGCTCTCGATGTATTTTTGATAAAAGCCATCGAAACTTTCCCGCCCATTGTTGCCATCTGCAATTCCTGCCGCAGCTTGGATTGCAGAAAATCCTTTTGGATCTTTTCTCACCATGTCGTCGTTTTTATTCGGTTTGACGAGTCCCATCGTCCACAGCAGTTGCCATTCGGTCGGGTAATCACGCCGCTGCAAGGGGTTCATCCATTCAAGACCCACCACCTGGGCAAGAAACGGTTTCGCCGGTGCGGTCATGGTCGGGGAGGCCGATTCTTTGACTCCTGCAGCTTGTGCAGTTGATGCCGACCAGGCCGTCGTGAAGGCCAGTACGGCAAGTCCTGCCAGTAGCGGTAGTGCAGCCAATCGTTTCATAGTCTCTCCGATGTTCCATACACCTGTGTCACCCTGATAGTGGGCCCGAACCATCATCGCCCCGACCACCAGCAGCATTGTGACGATCGCCACTGCCAGTCGTCGCGGCCAGGTCGAAATCAATGACATCATACGACCTCCCCGACAACCAGAATCTTGCCGCCTTCACGTTTATCGTCAATTTCCGATGGTAATGTTGCCTCGGGATCTTTGTTAATCCAAATTTGCAAAGAATCGCCGTGCATTGTGCCATCTTTAAAATATTCAAAGTAAATTCTGTTTGGATTGTCCGCGCTTAAACCTTTTCCGAAACGCCAATCCGCCTCGATTCTGAAATCGTTCAATTGCGTTTCTGACAGCCTGGATATTCCGATGGCCACATCATAGGCGAGCGCCATCTTGGCGTGCATCGAGTTCGTCATGATGGTCGAATGGTTCGTCGGGTTGTTGATCGCGCTGTCGAGAATGTTCACGATCTGCTTGTCTCGCCATTCCTTATAGCCGTCGGGCATCTGCGCACCCGGACCGGCTTCGCCCACCACGACCCCGTCTTGCACCCAATTCGAATTGTTGTCGTGTCGCGCCTCCATCCGCGCGATCGCATGATCCTCGTAGCGTTGGCCCGCTTCGCTGTCCACGTCGCCCTGCGCCTTCATGTCGTCTTGCAGTTTCGTATCCTTGGTGCTGGGTCTGAAATTGTCGTAGGGGTCGTCGCTGTTCGTCCCGGATTTGTCCTTGTTGCGGTACGCGGCTGCCGGGTCGTTTTCTTCATTGAAGTCGCTGGTGGCGGTCCCGTCCCGTACTTCTTCGATAGGCTTGCCGAGACGGATCGCCTTGGGCGTAAAAGTCTCGGGCAGGCCCGGCGCGTCGCACAGGACGTTCCACCCCTTGGGCGGCTCGCCGTTCGCCCGCGCGACCCCCAGACTCGAGGTTGTCATCGTCACCACGTAGAGGATGGGGGCGAGGGAAACACTCAGAATTTTCGCGACCCAGTGTTCGTTGCCGCGCAGGTTCTTGACCAGATCGAAGCGTGCGGGTGGCGAGGTCGGATAGAAGAACAGCTTGGTCGAGCCTTTCCCGTAGCGCCAGTCATTTTCCCAGGTGTAATAGGTCACGGGCTCCTTGGTGCCGACCGTCCAGCCGCTGGCGAACACCCGCTGCGTGAACAGGCTGGTGCCCTTGACCAGGGCCACTTCTTCCGGGCGTAGGCCGCGCCATCCCATCCCCTGGACGGGCGCCGCCGAAATCACCTGGTCGTGCGGATTCGAATACAGGGTCACGCGCCCATAGGTGTGATTCTGCACGCCGTAACTGGCACGATCCCCGTCCGGGTCATACAGCGGCTGGTTGTCCGGGCCCGGCTGGTGATTGGCCATCGTCATCCGGAAGTCGAGCGCATCGCGCTGATCCTCCCGATCCTTACCCTGTGCGATCAGCGCGAAGAACTTCTTCAGCGTATCGACCCGCGCCGTGTTGCCTACCCGGCCGCGGTTACCGTGCGAATCCTTGTCGTTGCGATCCGTCCACACCTCCATCCCTGGCGAGCCATCCCCCTTGGTCGTACCCAGCAAGCTGTAGGGCGGGTTTGCCAGCACATAGGTATCCGCTACGCACCGTACGCCAGCATCCTTGGAGAGTCGATCGCCGAGGAACGCGGCGGCCATGCCGACCATGTTCCCTTGGCTATGGCAGACCACCGTGACCGGGACGTCCGGCTGGGCCTTCCGAATCGACTGAATGAGCTTCGCCAGGCGGAGCGCGGCCATCACGTTGTAGGAACGTGGCGGCGTCTCGAAGATCGGTCGGTTGGTCGGATTGATGCCCTGAACGTTCAGGAAACCGAAGATGCGCGGGTCGACGCCCAGATTCCACAGGTCCGGCAGGCTACCGCAGCCGTTTGCGAACGGGCCGCCGCCCCAGTAGTCCTGTTCGTTCAGGAAGATCTTGTCGCCGTATCGTTTCAGCTCGTCCTTGTTCGCCTTGTAGCCCCAACGGAAATGGATCACCGGAGAAAATGTATCTTCGGTCGGCTGAAGGTAGGAGCGTGACCACAGCCGGGGATTGATAAACCCGTCATCCGTGAGACTTTTCGTGTATTTCATCGAGGCCATTTGGCCTGCTGCCTTGCCCGTGTGGACGAGATGATCGTCCAGCCGGCCGAGCCGGCTGTTCAGCCCGGCACACAACCCTTCTTCGCTCGCTTCGAACCACTCGCCTTCCGAATTCACGCCGTGGACAAAGATGACCACGCCGGGCAGCGGCATTTGCAGGATGCACAGCAGCTTGGCCTGATTGAGCAGCGTCGCGCCGTTGCCGCTTGCGACCAAATAGCGGTCCGATGTGCTGTCGCCCGAGGACAAAGCGGGAGGCGTGCGCGGATCAAGCCCAGTTCCGTCGCTGTAGGCTGATGGGTCGTTTCCCGGCGTGCCCGGTGTCGTGTCGGTGGTGTCCGTCATCCTGATTTCCCCGATCAGATTTTGTTTTTGAAGAATTGCACGGCAAGCTGTTCGAACTGGTTGCCCTGGATCGGCGCGAGATCGCCTGTCGCGCTCGACTGCCCCTTCACCAGCTCGCCCGACGCCTTGGTGATTTCCGCCTGGACGCCTTGCACCCCCTGGCCATCGGTCGGACGCACCAGCGTCGGCACGCGGCCGAGCGTCCCCTGGTCGAACTTCGGCATATCGGTGCTCATGCTGGCGGGGCCGGCCCAGGTGTGACTCGCCGACTTGACGATGAATGAACCGGGACAGCCCAGCTCGATATTCGCGCCGTCGATCTTCAGGTAAGCACCGCCCGACGTGGTGAAGGTAATCTGCTCGCTGGCCATCCCGACGATCTTGCCGCTGGCCGCCGTGACATGAACGTTCTTCGCCGAATCGATCTGTGTGTCGTCAGCCTGACTCTGTATCAGCACCTTGCCCTGATTCGCGATCGCCGACAAACCATTGCTTTGCGCAAAGATCGAGACGCCGCGACCCGCCTGAAGGTTGAGCCGCTGGCCCGCCGTGTACTGCAAGTGATATTGCGCGACCGTATCGATGTTGCGGCCCGCGTAGGTCGCCACGGTTTTCGGCGTGGCGACGCTGATCCCTTCCGGCGCCGTAATGCCAATGGCCGCTTGCGGTGCACTGGATGGACCCGACGCCGCGCCGTTCTGCCAACTCTTCACCGTGGCGGCCAGCGCCTCGTGCGGCTGCGTATCCATCGCAATGCCTTGATGCTGCGCGGCGTAATCGCCCAGGCTCTTGAACAGATCGACGCACTCCTGCATGAGCTGGACGTACTCGTCGCGCGCCAGATGGGCGCCGCTCGCGTTGAGCTGTTGCCAGGCGGAAATCAGCATGGCTCGACCGCTTCGGATGGCCAGATCGGCATCGGTGCGCAACTCGGCGCCTTCGCCTCGCGCTTCGCCCTGGCCATTGGCGCGCGGCTGGGTCAGAAAACCGAAATTAGCTTGAGCAGCGCTATGCTCGCTGGCCAACTGAACACTGATTTGCTGCGGGGTGTCATCGAAGCGGAGCTGCCCGTAGCGCTGGCCCTTGACTTCCTTCGACTTGAACCCGGACAGGTATTTGTTACCCGGCAGCGCGCCGGTGTGGCTGAAGGTGGCCGGCGGGTTTTTGCCGGACGAGAGCACGCCGATGATGATCATCTTGTCGGGGTCGCCGCCGATGCTGCCGATCAGCACTTCCATGCCGATCCGAAGCGGAATGTTTGCTCCGAAGCTCGCGCCGGCCAATGCACAGGCGACCCGGACAGGCGCGCTGTCGGTCCCGTCGCCATTCGTCCCGACGCCTTGCGCGTGTGTGTGATCGTCGGATTTCAGCCCCTGAATCTGCACGCGCACCCGGCCGAGATCATCAATGAAGATTTCCTCGCCTTGCGGCCCGACCACGACGCCCGTGATGAGGTACGTCGGCGGCAGGTCAACGCTCGGGTCGTAGGCCGGTGTGAGCGGCACGCCCCGGCGCACGCACGAGAATGTGTTCTCGTAACGCGTCTCGCCCTGGCGGATATCGGTCGATGCAGCGGGCGTATCCTCAAACAACGGGCGGCTGGCCTCGAACAGCGCCAGCACCCGATCGTTCAGTTCCTTGGGGAGATTGTTGCTGGCACGATGATGAATCGACGTCACGACGAACTGGCGTTCATTGGGGCGGCGCAGATCGACAACGGGATGATTTTCCACCTCGAACCACTGACCCACGCCCAGATCGCGTACGCCACTCATTGCGTCGATCCGCTCGGCACGTAGCTCATGCGCAAGCATGCGATCCCTGCCAATCTGTTCGTAGTGGTCCCAGGAGTCGTAGGCGTGAGGCACATCGATCACGTCGTCCGACAGGAGGCGGGCGATATCGTTGCCCGCCTCGCCTTGATCGAGCGAGCTGGCGTCGTCCACCTCGTGAACCTCGCCGCGCTTGTAGTCCCAGCTTGTGCGTCGGACACGGCCTGCCACCAGTTCGAACATCCATGACCAGTAGGTAATCGAGTCGCGCAGCTCGGTCGCGGCGTCGCGGGGGTGATATCGCACGGTTCCCGCCGTAGATTGCGAGAGCCGCATGGGATCGTCGCAGAACACCAGGGTGTGAACGGGATTGTCATCCTGTGCGCTGCGCGGTCGATCATCCGATTTCGCCGGCCCGGATTTGACGTACATCGTGACGCCGTCCCGACGCAGAAGGCGATCGATGAATTTCCGGTCGGTCTCGTTGGACTGCACGGTCACTTGCCGTGAAGGATAACGGCCGCCATTCAGCCCCGACAGATCAAACTCGAATGCTCTCGCCAGCGCCGGGCTGCGTTGCCGCCATTCGCTTAACAGGACACGAAGAATCTCGGGCAGGGTTTTGTTGCGGAAGATGCGCGAGTTCCGGCGTTTCTCCATCACGGACAAGGCATCCTGGATGGTGAGCTGAAAACAGGTCAGCGACCCGTCCGATTGTCCGGGGCGAATCTTGGTGACGATGCCGCTGATGGTCTGCAACTGCCCCCGGTCGGTGACGATTTGCACGGAGACGGGGCGGCCGAGGATTTTTTTGTCGGCGAGGTTCGCGTCCGATGAGACGCAGGTGAGCAGGCCATACAGGCCAGTCATGAACCCTTCGGTGATATCAACGCGATGGAGTGCTAGCGACTGTTCGAGGGCGCGTTGATTCGGGCCGAAACTCAGACGAACGGGGCGATTGGCGGGGTCGAGCGCGGCAGATACCAACTCGCGCACGGAGGCGGCGAGATTCATGGCAGGTCTCTCAGGTTTAGTTGGCTGCGTGGTAGCGAGTGCGCCGCTCTACGCATCCACTAATTGAGAGGGTCGTTCGCCTGAATCGTCCGAGATTAGCAAAAGACGAAAGGAATGGCGAAAGACTTTGACAAGAAATGACAGTTATGGACTGGGGTACGGCGTCACGGGGTGACGAGTGCGAGGAGGAGGTAATGCCCCAAGGTGTAGGGAGCATTCTCACGCGTCGATTATTAGACAGCGTCTAATATCCAGCGGAGCAGCAAAAGAAAAAGGACCTAGCATCGCTGCTAAGTCCTTGAATTCTTTGGTGGGGCGTGAGTGACTCGAACACTCGACCTACGGATTAAGAGTCCGCTGCTCTACCAACTGAGCTAACGCCCCCAACAGAAGCGGAATTATGCCGATACTTTTCCGGCTTGGCTAGTCTTTTTTCGAATTCCCTGAAAAAAGTTTCTCGGAACCGCCCGGTAATGTTCCGCAAGACGCCCGCCGAGAACCGCACGTCGCGGTTTGCGCGGTCCCGGTATGATGTCGCCCACACCCTGCGCGACCGTCGCGCGGCCTTTACCGGGTACCCGATGATGGACGAAAACACTGTCCGCGATCTCCTCGATCGACTGC
Organism: Burkholderia alba; assembly: GCF_034721475.1. NCBI lineage: Bacteria > Pseudomonadati > Pseudomonadota > Betaproteobacteria > Burkholderiales > Burkholderiaceae > Burkholderia > Burkholderia alba. The sequence goes on from NZ_JAWJWL010000007.1 coordinate 9,357, forward strand.
TCGCGCCGTGGGTGCGATCCCTGTCCCTGACGCCTGTCTCCATATCGGAGGAGAGCGTCACGTTGCGCTTGCCGTTTTCCGGCGAACTGCGCCACTCCGGCGGTGTGATCTGCGGCCAGGTGTTCATGGCCGCCGCCGACACCGCGATGGTCGTCGCGATTTCCGCCGCGCTCGGCGAATTCCGACCGATGACCACCGTCTCGCTCAACACGAACTTCATGCGTTCGGTGCGCAAGGGCGACGTGCTGATCACAGCGCGCGTGCTGCGCATGGGCCGCAATCTGGTGTTCGGCGAAGTCGAACTGTTCGACGAGGACGGCAAGATGGCGGTCCATGCGACCACCACTTACGCGCTCGTCAGTTGACCCCCGCCACAAGGAGCGGCACGCCGATGTTCGATCAGGTCGTATTCGCGGGCGGCGGGAATCGCTGTTGGTGGCAGGCGGGCTTCTGGGATGTCGTGCAGCCGGGCCTCGACGTGAAGCCGCGCGTGATCACCGGCATCTCGGCCGGCGCCGCGACCGCCTGCATGCTCTACATGCGCGACTCGCAGTGGGTGATGCGCTATTACGCGCAAGCGCTCAAGCACAACCGGAAGAACGTGTACTGGGGCAATCTGCTGCGCGCGGAGCCGGTCTTCCCGCATTACCGGATCTATCGCCAGGCGTTGCTCGACATCTACGGCGAACGCTTCGAGAAGCTCGCCGACGCGCCGGAGATCCGCATCGGCGTATCGCACGTGCCGCGCTGGCTGGGTGCGCGCAGTGCCGTGGCCGCCGGAATCGTCGCCTATAACATCGAGAAATACGTGCGCAAGACGCTGCATCCGACACTCGGCCGGTCGCTCGGCTTTCGTCCGGAGTTCGTGCGCGCGCAGGACTGCGCGCGCGTCGACGATCTTGCCGACCTGATCCTGCAGTCGTCGTGCACCCCGCCGTTCACCCCGGTGCTGCGGCGCGACGGCCGGCCGGTGCTCGACGGCGGCATGGTGGACAACGTGCCGGTGGGCGCGCTCGATCCGGCGCCGGGCCAGGTGCTCGTGATGGTGACGCGCCGCTACCCGCGGCCGCAGATGTTCACCGTCGCGCACGGCGAACAGCAGCGGCTGTACGTGCAGCCGTCGAGCAAGGTGCCGATTTCCAGTTGGGATTACACGAGTCCGTCTCAGATGCAGCATGCGTACGATCTCGGCCGTCGCGATGGCGAGCGCTTCCTGACTTCCGCACCGAGTCTGATGGCTGCAGGCGCAACAGGGCGCTGACGTGCGGCGGCGGATGGCGAACGAGCGCAGGCGGCGCTCGTTCGAGAAGATAGCCGCGCGGGCGTTTATCGCCGCGGCCGGCCCGGATTCAGCGCATCCGGATTCGCGACACTCGACTGATCGCCCGCATCGAACGCGAGGATGTTCCGGAACGCGGCGCTGAAATACAGCTCGTAGCTCTCACGCTCGACATAGCCGATGTGCGGCGTGCAGATCACGTTTTCCATTCGCAGCAGGTTGTAGCCCTGCAGGATCGGCTCGCTCTCGTAGACGTCGATCGCGACCATGCCCGGCCGGTTGTGCGATAGCGCATTCACCAGCGCGTTTTCCTCGAGCAGCTCGGCGCGGCTCGTGTTGACGAACAGCGACGTCGGTTTCATGCGCAGCAGGTCCTCTTGCTTGACGATGCCGCGCGTGTCGTCGTGCATGCGCAGATGCAGCGTCAGGATGTCGGCCTGCTCGAAAAAGGCTTCGCGGCTTTCCGCCGTTGCGAAGCCGTCGGCGCGCGCTGCTTCGAGCGAGTGCTCGCGGCCCCAGATCAGCACGTTCATCCCGAACGCCTTGCCGTAGCCGGCGACCATCCGTCCGATCTTGCCGTAGCCCCAGATCGCCAGCGTCTGTCCGCGCAACACCTGGCCCAGCCCGAAGTTCGGCGGCATTGCCGAGGTCTTGAGCCCGGATTGCTGCCACGCGCCCTGCTTCAGGTTCGCGACGTACTGCGGGATGCGCCGCTGGGCGGCCATGATGAGCGCCCAGGTCAGCTCGGCGGGTGCGATCGGCGAGCCGGTGCCTTCGAGCACCGCGACGCCGCGCTCGGTACAGGCATCGATGTCGATGTGAGTGGAGATGCGCCCGGTCTGGCTGATCATGCGCAGATTCGGCAGCTTTGCCAGAAGTTGCGAGGTGATGTGCGTGCGTTCGCGAATCAGCACGAGTGCTTCGACTTCCGCCAGGCGGCTCGCGAGCTGCCCGAGGCCGCGCACCGTGTTGTTGAAGATCTTGACTTCATGGTCGGCCAGCAGCTCGAAGCAATTGAGCTTGCGGACGGCGTCCTGATAGTCGTCGAGGATGGCAATTTTCATGGCGTTCGCGATTCGCGCGGTAAGCGGTGGTACGGCGGCTGCGCCTAACGGCGGCGGCCGGGCCCAATGATGGGGCCGTAATGATCTTATGACGGCGGGGCGACAGGTGTATCTCTTTTTAACAGCTTGTTACCGGGCCTCGCAAGCGGCCGGAACGGTACGCGAGCACCCCGGAGATCAGATTTTTTTCACCGGAATGCCACAGTCAGGCTGTCGCGACGGGCCCGCGGCGTTTCTCAAACAGGCGACTCGCGAGCGCCGTATGTCACTTTGTTTCTTAAAACAGAATAATTGAGCCGCATCTCTGTGAGGATTGAGCATATTTGACTGTTTTTATCGAGATTGGCCGGGATGTTGGGCAACTCTGCATCTTTTTCGCTGTCGTAGGAGAATTACTCATTTGCTTCATATTTTTGAAGCAGTAACCGGTCACAGCGGCAGGAGTTGTTTATGGATCATTTGCAGTCGATGCGAGTGTTCGTCAGGGTTGCGGATCTCGGCAGTTTCGCGCGAGCCGCCAGCGCAATGGATATCTCGAACGCGGTCGCCACACGTCACGTCGCCGATCTCGAAGGCCGGCTCGGGACGCGCCTCCTCAATCGCACCACCCGCAGCCTCTCGCTGACGGAGTCCGGCCAGGTCTACCTGGAGCGGGCGCGGCAGATCCTCGACGAGCTCGAAGACGTCGAGCAGATGGTGGTGGCCCGCAACCACGAGCCGGTCGGCACGCTGCGGATCGTCGCACCGGTCGTGTTCGGCCTGCACAACCTCGCGCCCGTCCTGCAGACCTATACCCAGCGCTACCCGAAAGTTATCCCCGATCTGACCCTGGTCGATCGACAGGTCGATCTCGTCGAGGAAGGTTTCGATGTCGGCGTGGTGATCGCTCGGCAGATGCGCAGCGCGAGTATTGTCACGCGTCGCTTGACAACCGGATGCATGACCGTCTGCGCGACGCCCGGCTATCTCGAAAAGCATGGGGTGCCGACCCACCCCGAGCATCTGATGGAGCATCCGTGCCTGAGTTTGCCGTCCGAGTACTGGGGCGACGAACGGGTGTTCACCGGAGCGGAAGGCGAAGTCCGCGTGCGGCCGTCGAACGTGATCATCGCGAACAACACCGAGATGCTGCGCCAGTTCGCGCTGCTCGGGATGGGCATCGCGATCCTGCCGAGCTACCTGATCGACAGCGATACGGCGCGCGGCAAGCTGGTGCGTCTGCTGGGCGATTACCGGCTGCCGCAGGTCGAGATCAACGTGGCCTATCCGAGCCGTCGTCACTTGCCCGCGAAGGTGCGCACGTTTATCGATCACCTGGTCGAGCACTTCAGCCAGGCGCCGGAAACGACGGCCGGCGACCAATGGGCCACGCCGCAGGGTCTCGCCCAGCCGACCGAAACGTTCGCCGCGGATGCGCTGGCCGAGCGCGCGAACGCCGATCCGGAACTGTCGCCGCGCTTGCCGAAGACGCCGCGCCCCCGCGTGGCGGTGCCGTCTCCTCTATAACGTTTCGTCGCATCGAGGCAGGCTGTCTTCGCGGGCAGCCGCGCCACTGCCGCAGGCAACAAAAAAGCGCGGACCCGGTTTGGGTCCGCGCTTTTTACTGGGCGAGGCAAGGTGCCCGGCATGCGCCGGGCGGCCGAGGATCAGGAGCCGGTCTTGCGGGCCGGCGTCTTGCGCGCGGCTGTCTTGCGGGCCGGCGCGGCCTTTTTCGCCTTCACCGGTTCCGGTGCGCCTTCCGTGACCGCTTCGTCGCCCTTGGCGGACGATTTCGCTGCGGTTTTTTTCGCCGCCGCCGCTTTCGGTTCCTTCTTCTCGAATTCGAAGCCGATCTTGCCGTCCGGCTGCTTGACGAGATACGCCTTGAAGTTGCGGCCGGTGCGCGACGACTTGAAGTTCGGCAGCAGATCGGTGCGGCCTTCGGTCAGCAGCTTCGCCATCTGCTCGCGGGCGATTTCCTGCTGCAGGATCACCTTGCCCGACCGGAAGTCGCAGGTCTTCGGATTCGCGACCGAGTGCTCGCACACATAGCTCATGCCGTGTTCGAACACGCGCCCGCCGCACTTCGGGCAGGCGCCGACCGCTTCCTGCGCCGAGAAGTCCGGCGCCTCGCCGTCTTCACCGCCCTGGTCCTGGCCGAAATCGAATTCGAGTTTGTAGTTCTTGGTCTCGTCGTCGAACGACAGCTTGAGGATCGCCGAGAACGGACGCCCCATCTTGCTGCGGAAGCCCGACAGCGGCCCGATTTCCTTCTTCTGAAGCAGCTCCTCGACTTCGGGAATTTCGAACTGGCGGCTGCCCGGAATCTTCGAGATCGAGAACTCGCACTTCGTGCATGCGAAGCGCCGGTAGTTCTCCTTCACCTGAGCGCCGCAGTTCGGGCACGGCGTTTCGAGCGTCGCGTAGTCGCCCGGGATCGTGTCGGAATCGTATTCCTTCGCGCGCTTGACGATGGTCTGCGTCATGCGGGCAATTTCCTGCATGAACGCATCGCGAGGCAGGTTGCCGCGCTCCATCTGCGACAGCTTGTATTCCCATTCGCCCGTCAGTTCCGGCGCGGTGAGTTCCTTCACGCCGAGACCGCGCAACAGCGTCATCAACTGGAATGCCTTCGCGGTCGGGATCAGTTCGCGGCCTTCGCGGAGCAGGTATTTCTCGCCGAGCAGGCCTTCGATGATCGCGGCGCGCGTGGCCGGCGTGCCGAGCCCCTTCGCCGCCATCGCCTCGCGCAGCTCGTCGTCCTCGACCAGTTTGCCCGCGCCTTCCATCGCGGACAGCAGCGTCGCTTCCGAGTAGCGTGCGGGCGGCTTGGTCGTGAGGCCGTGTGCGGCGATCTTGTCGGTCTTGACCTTCTCGTCCTTCTGAACCGGGACGAGGTTCGCGTCGGCGCCTTCGGCATCGCGGCCGTACACCTGCAGCCAGCCCGGTTCGACCAGCACCTTGCCTTCCGTCTTGAAGTGATGGCCCGCGACTTCGGTGATGCGGGTCGTCACCCGGTACTCGGCCGCCGGGAAGAACACGGCAAGGAAGCGTTTCACGACGAGGTCGTAAAGCTTCTGTTCCGGCTCGGACAGCGATTTGGGCGCCTGCAGCGTCGGGATGATCGCGAAGTGATCGGTAATCTTCGAGTTGTCGAAGATACGCTTGTTCGGCTTCACCCAGCCTTGGTCGAGCACCTTCTTCGCGTGCGGCAGGTAGTTGTTGCTCTCCTTCAGCATCTCGAGCGTGCTTTGCACGGTGCTGAGGTAGTCCTCCGGCAGCGCGCGCGCGTCGGTACGCGGATAGGTGAGCACCTTGTGCTTCTCGTACAGCGCCTGGGCAAGGCCCAGCGTGTTCTTCGCCGAGAACCCGAAGCGGCCGTTCGCTTCCCGCTGCAGGCTCGTCAGGTCGAACAGCAGCGGCGACAACTGGGTCGACGGTTTGGATTCCTCCGACACCTTGCCGATCTGATCGCGGCAGGCCGCCACGATCGTTTCAGCGGCCGGCAGGCTCCAGAGCCGCGAGTCGCGCTTCTCGGGATCGAATTCGTCCTTCTTGAATTTGGGGTCGTACCAGCGGCCTTCGTAGAAACCGCCCGCGCAGACGAACTCCGCGCGCACTTCCCAGTAATCGCGCGGCACGAACCGGCGGATTTTCTCTTCGCGCTCGACGACGATCGACAACGTTGGCGTCTGAACGCGGCCGACGGTGGTCAAAAAGAAACCGCCGCCCTTGCTGTTGAACGCGGTCATCGCGCGGGTGCCGTTGATGCCGACCAGCCAGTCGGCCTCCGAGCGGCAGCGCGCGGCGTCGGCGAGCGGTTGCATGTCCTGGTCGCTGCGCAGGTGCGTGAAGCCGTCGCGGATGGCCGCGGGGGTCATCGATTGCAGCCAGAGGCGCTGGACCGGCTGCTTGGCTTTCGCGTGCTGCGCGATCAGACGGAAAATCAGCTCGCCCTCGCGCCCCGCGTCGCATGCGTTGATCAGGCGTTCGACGTCCTTGCGCTTCATCAGCTTCGTCAGCACCTTGAGGCGCGACTCGCTTTTTGCGATCGGATTCAGGTCGAAATGCGGAGGGATGACAGGCAGATGCGCGAAGCTCCACTTGCCGCGCTTGACTTCGTATTCCTCGGGCGCGGCGATTTCGAGCAAGTGGCCGACTGCCGACGACAGGACGTATTCGTCGCTTTCGTAATATTCGTCATGCTTGGTAAAGCCGCCCAAAGCGCGCGCGATGTCGTTCGCGACAGAAGGCTTTTCCGCAATGATGAGTGCTTTGGACATGACAGAGGTATGTTGGTAGACCGGGCAGGCCGGTTGTGGGCCCTTTTACGACGGCTTTATAGCACACGACGCCGCAACGGCGGTTCGCGCGTGCAAAAAGCGGGTCATCATAAGTGGGGGCCGAGGCGGCGGCAAGCCTGCCGGCGCCTCGGCAGCGTAAACCTGGAGTGAAAGCGGTGCGCGGGCGCGACGCGGGGTCAGGCGGGTGCGTCGAGCAGGTTGCGCAGTTTCGGTGCATGCGGCACGCCGGGGACCGCGCTCAGATCGGCGAGCATCCGTTCGACGATGGTTGCGTGCGGAAGCACGGTGCCGAAAAAGCGCACCGTGTACTGATCTTCGATCAGCAGCGTCGGGAAGTTCTCGACGTCGAGGTCGTCGAGCTGGTCGGCGTGCGTCTCGATGTCGATCCACGCAAAACAGAATTCGGGGTGCGCGTCGGCGAGCCGATTGAAGGCGGCGCGGTAGTCGCGGCAGGTGCCGCACCATTCGGCGCACAGACAGGCGACGAGCAGCGTCGCGGGATTCCGGAGACGCTCGGCGATCCGATCGGCATCGGTGTCGAGATTCAGCGCGGGCATTGCGGTTCCTTGCTTCGTAAGGTGGCGGCGATATGGCAGGTGCCTATTCGCCGGAATTTAGCACGGCGGGGACCGTGCGCGCTTGCGTCGGATCGGGCGCGGCGTCGAGCCGGGTCACGCGGCCGCCGGGCAGGCTCGTGACGCGTCCCGCGAGCTCCAGTTGCAGCAGGAGCCGGTGCAACTGCTCGTCCGCGAAGCCGGTGCGTCCGGCGAGCAGTTCCAGCGGGACCGGGCCGTAGCCGATAGCGGCGAGCAAGGCTTCCTCGTCGTCGCCTGCGCGGCCGGCGGGCGGCGCGCGTTTCGCCGGCGCGGACGGCGCCATCCTCGTCAAACCAAACTCCTCGAGCACATCGGCGGCGGTTTCGACGAGCTTCGCGCCGTCCCGGATCAGCGCGTGACAGCCCTGCGACAGCGCCGCGTGGATCGAGCCCGGTATCGCGAACACGTCGCGCCCCATGTCGTTGGCGAGCCGGGCGGTAATCAGCGAGCCGGAGCGCAGCGCCGCCTCGACGACCAGCACGCCGCCCGCGAGCGCGGCAATCAGCCGGTTGCGCTGCGGGAAGTGCGCGGCGCGCGCCGGCGTGCGCAGCGGCCATTCGGAAACGATCGCGCCGCGGACGGCGATATCGTGCGCGAGCGCGTGGTGGCGGGCCGGATAGACCAGATCCGCGCCGGTGCCGATCACCGCGATCGTGCTGCTCGCGCCGGCCAGGCCGCCGCGGTGCGCGGCGCCGTCGATGCCGCTCGCCAGTCCGGAGACGACGGCGAGACCCGCGTCCGACAATTCGCGGCCGAGGCGTTCGGCATCGGCCAGCCCTTGCGGGGTTGCGTTGCGGCTGCCGACGATCGCGACGGCGCGCGCATGCAGCAGATCGAGACGGCCCTTTACATATAGCAGCGGGGGCGGATCGTGGAGGGCCGCGAGCGATGGCGGATAGGCCGGGTCACACTGCGTAACGAGCGCGTTGCCGGGCTGGTCGAGCCAGTCGAGCGTATGCGCGACGCAACGCTCGAAATCGTCGCCGGGCGGCGTGTGCGCCGCGCGCGCCACGGCGTCGCCGGCCTGTGCGGCGAGCGCCGCATGCGATGCGCCGAACAGCGCGTCCGGTGAGCCGAACGCATCGAGCAGGGCGCGTCGCGCGGCCGCCGGAATGCCGGGCGCCTGGGCGAACCGCAGCCAGCTTGCCAGCTCGCCGGCGCTTAGCGGCTGCGGCGACATGACAGATCCCTCCAGAAGCGCGGCCTGCGGGCCGCGTGATGCCATGTTAAAATTTTCATCATCCGAAATAGAACGAAGTGCCACGCGCGACGGCCCGCGGCGGATTGCCCGACGCGGTTCCGCCTGCACGGATTCCGCGTGTTCCCAGCCTCATCTTCACGGCAGCGCGGAGGCTGCGCCAGCCGGCCGAATGGCCGACACGGGCACCTCATTCGTCACTACCGAACTTTGACATCATGGCTTTGCTGAACATCCTCCATTACCCCGACAAACGGCTGCACAAGGTGGCCGCCCCGGTCGCGCAGGTCGACGACCGGATCCGCAAGCTCGTCGCCGACATGGCCGAAACCATGTACGCGGCGCCCGGCATCGGTCTTGCCGCGACGCAGGTCGACGTGCACGAACGCGTGATCGTCATCGACATTTCCGACGACAAGACCGATTTGCGCGCGTTCATCAATCCGGAGCTCGTCTGGTCGAGCGACGACAAGCAGATCTACGAAGAAGGCTGCCTGTCGGTGCCCGGCATCTACGACGAAGTGGAACGGGCGGACCGCGTCAAGGTGCGGGCGCTCAACGAGAAGGGCGAAGCCTTCGAACTGGACTGCGAGGGCCTCCTCGCGGTGTGTATCCAGCACGAAATGGATCACCTGATGGGGCGCGTGTTCGTCGAGTATCTGTCGCCGCTCAAGCAGACGCGGATCAAGACGAAGATGAAGAAACTCGAACGCGCGATGTAACGCGCGTCATCGCCCTCGATGCCCTTGCCCATGACACATTCGTTGCGCGTCATTTTTGCCGGAACCCCGGAATTCGCCGCCGCGGCGCTCGCCGCGATTCACGACGCGGGGTTCCCGGTGCCGCTCGTGCTCACGCAACCCGACCGCCCCGCCGGACGCGGCATGAAGCTGCAGGCGAGCGCGGTCAAGCGCTACGCGCTCGAACACGGGATGACGGTCGCGCAGCCGCCGTCGCTGCGACGCGCCGGCAAGTTCCCGGCCGAGGCCGCCGCCGCGCTCGACACGCTGCGCGCGACGCCGCACGACGTGATGGTGGTGGCCGCCTACGGCCTGCTGCTGCCGCAGGAGGTGCTCGACCTTCCGCGCCACGGCTGCATCAACATTCACGCCTCGCTGCTGCCGCGCTGGCGCGGCGCGGCGCCGATCCATCGCGCGATCGAGGCCGGCGACGCCGAGGCCGGCGTGACGCTGATGCAGATGGACGCGGGCCTCGACACCGGCGCGATGCTGCAGGAGGCGCGCCTCGCCGTCGCGCCGGACGAAACCACCGCGACGCTGCACGACAAGCTGGCGGCCGAAGGCGCGCGGCTGATCGTCGACGCGCTGGCCGAACTGGAACGCACGGGCGTGCTCGCGGCTACGCCGCAGCCGGCCGACGGCGTGACCTATGCCGAAAAGATCGGCAAGCACGAGGCTGCGCTCGACTGGCGCAAGCCGGCCGACGTGCTGGCGCGCCAGGTGCGGGCGTTCGATCCGTTCCCCGGCGGCGTCGGCGTGCTCGACGGCGCTGCGCTCAAGCTCTGGGCGGCCGAACCGGTGCCGGCGCGCGGCGCGGCGGCACCCGGCACGATCGTCGACGCCGGCCCGGACGGCGTCGTGATTGCATGCGGCGAGGGGGCGTTGCGCGTGACGCAACTGCAGAAGCCCGGCGGCAAGCGGCTGCCCGCGCGCGAATTCCTCGCCGGCGCGCCGCTGAGCGCGGGCCAGCGCTTCGCGCCGTCCGACGTGTCCTGAGCCCGCGGCATTCGGCTCGCTCGAAGCGTCCGGGCCCACGTCATCGGCTGGACGGCCAGGTCGCGCGCCGCAGGTCGCGCGCGTAGAATTCCAGTGTTCCCCACCGGTCTCAGAGGATCGTCATGTTCGGCATCACCCATCTCGGCCTGTTCGTCGTCGCGGTCTTTCTTCTGAACATCACGCCGGGGCCGGACACTGCTTATATCGTCGGGCGCAGCGTCGCGCAGGGGCGCAGCGCGGGCTTGATGTCGGCGCTGGGTATTTCGGCGGGGTGCTGCGTGCACGCGCTCGCATGCGCGTTCGGCCTGACGGCGATCCTGGCCGCCTCGGCCACCGCGTTTACCGTCATCAAGATCGTCGGGGCGGTCTACCTGATTTATCTGGGCGTGCGGCTCATCCTGACTAAATCGGCGCCGGCGGCGCAAGCCGAGCCGTTGAAACGGGGTCAGGACAAATCGTTGCACCAGCTGTTCGCGCAGGGTTTCCTCACCAACGTGTTGAATCCCAAGGTGGTGCTGTTCTTCGTGTCGTTCTTCCCGCAGTTCGTGTCCGCGGACAGCCCGCACAAGATCCTGGCGTTCCTGACCCTCGGCGTGGTGTTCTTCCTGATGAGCACGACCTGGGCATGCCTCGTCGCGTGGATTGCCGGCAGCGTGACCGCGCGCTTCTCGGGCAAGCCCGCCGTGAAGAAGTGGCTGGATCGTGGCGTCGGCAGTGCGTTCGTCGGACTGGGGCTCAAACTCGCGGCCACGCAGCGGTGATATTGAATTTTCTCGATACGCCCTTATCTAACAAATCGCTTACAATCAATTCGCTGCCGCCAGTGAGGCGCGCGGTGGTGTCCGCATACGGATAAGGAGTGGAATATGTTCAATTGGGTCAAAACGGCGATGCTGATGGCCGCGATCACGGCCCTGTTCGTCGTGATCGGCGGGATGATCGGCGGGTCGCGCGGCATGATGCTCGCGCTGCTGATCGCGCTCGGCATGAATTTCTTCTCGTACTGGTTCTCCGACAAGATGGTGCTGCGCATGTACAACGCGCAGGAAGTCGACGAGGCCAGCGCGCCGCAGTTCTATCGGATGGTGCGCGAGCTTGCCACCCGCGCGAATTTGCCGATGCCGCGCGTGTACCTGATCAACGAGGACGCGCCGAATGCGTTCGCGACCGGCCGCAATCCGGAGCATGCGGCCGTCGCGGCTACGACCGGCATCCTGAGGGTGCTGTCCGAGCGCGAGATGCGCGGCGTGATGGCGCACGAGCTTGCGCACGTGAAGCACCGCGACATCCTGATCTCGACGATCTCCGCCACGATGGCGGGCGCGATCTCGGCACTCGCGAATTTCGCGATGTTCTTCGGCGGCCGCGATGAAAACGGTCGCCCGACCAACCCGATCGCGGGGATCGCGGTCGCGTTGCTCGCGCCGATTGCGGGCGCGTTGATCCAGATGGCGATTTCGCGCGCGCGCGAATTCGAGGCGGATCGGGGCGGCGCGCAGATCTCCGGCGATCCGCAGGCGCTTGCGTCGGCGCTCGACAAGATCCATCGCTATGCGTCCGGCATTCCGTTCCCGGCGGCCGAGGCGCACCCGGCCACCGCGCAGATGATGATCATGAATCCGCTGGCGGGCGGCGGGATCTCCAAGCTGTTCTCGACGCACCCGGCGACGGAGGAGCGCGTCGCGCGCCTGATGGAAATGGCGCGCACCGGCCGCATGGACTGATCGCGGCGTGCCGGTTGCGCGATGCGCGCCCCGGCACAATGGACGTAACCAGGAACCCCGCACGCTCCGCGCTGCGGGGTTCGTCGTTTTGAACTCCCCGAAATGCGCGGCACAGCGCGCTACAATGTTTCGTTTCAGGCCGCGCGGGCCGTTGCCCGCCGCCGGTTCGCCGCCGCTATCCGTTCAATGACTCAAACACGTTCTTCCCAATCCCGTGCGCCCGGCGCGCCCGCTCGAGCACGCGTCGCGCGTCTGTCGCCGCTGCATCTGGTTCCCGACTCGCTCGGGTTCGCGCTCGACGGCGCCGCGCAGGCGGTCGACGCCGTCAGCCGGGGTACCGCGTTGCCTGCCGCGCTGGCGGCCGTGCAGGCGGGGCTGCACGACGAGGCGCGGGCGGTCGCGCGCGGCGCGATCCAGGATATCGCGTATCGCACGATGCGCCGGCAAGGCTCGGCGGAGTGGCTGGTCGCGAAACTGGTCAGCAAGCCGCCGCACGACGCTGTCCGGGCGCTACTCGTGTGCGCGCTCGCGTTGCTGCTGGACGACGGCGAGCACGCGGCCTACGCGCCGTTCACGGTTGTCGATCAGGCGGTCACGGCGGTCGGCGCGCGCCGCGAACTAGCGTTCGCGAAGGGTCTCGTCAATGCCGTGCTGCGCCGTTTCCTGCGCGAGCGGGAGGCGCTCCTTGCGCAGATGCGGAGCGACCGGTCCGCGCACTGGAACTATCCGGCATGGTGGGTCGATGCGGTCGCACAGGCGTGGCCCGACGCATGGCAAGACCTTCTTGCCTGCGGCAACGTGCCCGGTCCGCTGACGTTGCGGGTCAATGCGCGCCGTACGACCGTCGACGCGTATCTCGCGACGTTGCGCGCCGCGCAGATCGACGCCGTGCCGGTCGGCCGCTCCGCGATCCGGCTCGCCTCGCCGCTGCCGGTCGAGCGCATCCCGGGTTTCGCGGCGGGAGACGTGTCGGTGCAGGATGCCGGCGCGCAGCTCGCGGCCGAATGGCTCGGGGCGCGCGACGGGATGCGGGTGCTCGATGCGTGCGCGGCGCCCGGCGGCAAGACGGGCCATCTGCTCGAACTGGCCGATATCGACGTTGTTGCGCTCGAAAGCGATCCGGTGCGCGCGACGCGTATCGGCGAGAATCTGACGCGTCTGTCGCTGACGGCCGACGTGCAACTCGGCGACGCGGGCGACCCCGCGCGGTGGCACGACGGCCGGCCATTCGACCGGATTCTCGCCGACGTGCCCTGCTCCGCTTCCGGCATCGTGCGGCGGCATCCGGACATCCGCTGGCTGCGCCGGCCCTCCGATCTCCCGGCGCTCGTCGCCGAGCAGCGGCGGATTCTCGCGGCACTGTGGCCGCTTCTGAAATCAGGCGGCGAATTGCTCTACGTTACGTGCTCGATCTTTCCCGAAGAAGGGGAGATGCAGGCACGCTGGTTTGGAGACGCCTATCAAGATGCGGTACGATTGGACGCGCCCGGGCAGCTTTTGCCGCGGGCCGTCGCGGGCGGCCCGCAAGCCGTTCCGGACGAGGGCGGGCCCCGCCAGAACACCGATCACGACGGATTTTTCTACGCGCGCTTTCAGAAACGGTGACGATCAAACACCTCTTTCCACTTCGGCTCGCGGCCGTGCTCCTGGTGGCGCTCGCGCTGTGCCTGACCGTCGTCGCGCCTGCGCACGCCGAGCCGATCGCCGTGCAGCGCGCGTCGCTGCAATCCGACGGCAGCGGCTGGAGCCTCGACGCCCGCTTCGACTTCGAACTCAACAGCAGTCTCGAAGATGCGGTCAACAAGGGCATCCCGCTGTATTTCACGACCGATTTCGAGCTGAGCCGCGCCCGCTGGTACTGGTTCGACGAACAGCCGGTCTCGGTGTCGCAGACCATCCGCTTGTCGTTCCAGCCGCTGACCCGCGAGTACCGCGTGTCGACGGGCGGCCTGCAGCTGGGCTTCAGCTCGCTGAAGGAGGCGCTGGCGGTGGTGAAGCACGTGACCTCGTGGCACGTGATCGACAAGAGCCAGGTGCGCGGCGGGGAAACCTACACGGCCTCCGTGCGGATGCAGCTCGATACGGCGCTGATGCCGAAGCCGTTCCAGGTGGACGCGGTGAACAACCGCGACTGGAGCCTCGTTTCCGACTGGAAGCGCTTTACCTTCACGGTGGCCGAACGTGCTAAATAGGGTACGCCGCGCGACCAGCGGGAAAAGCCTCCTGATCCGCGTGATCGTCTCCACCGTCGCGATCACCGCGCTGCTGCTGCTGGTGCTGCTCGCCGCCGCGAGCGCGAACACGGAATTCTTCGACCGCTACTATTCGTGGCTGTACGCGTCCAACATCATCGTCGCGATGGTGTTCCTGCTCGTCGTGCTCGGGCTGGTCGGGATGATCGTCGTGCGCCTGCGCAAGGGCAAGTTCGGCACCCGGCTGCTCGCGAAGCTCGCGATCTTCTTCACGCTGGTCGGCGTGGTGCCGGGCGGCATCATCTACATCGTGTCGTATCAGTTCGTGTCGCGCAGCATCGAATCGTGGTTCGACGTGAACGTCGAAACCGCGCTGACGGCCGGCCTCAACCTGGGGCGCGGGATGCTCGATACGTCGCTGTCCGACCTGCAGACGAAAGGTCGTCTGATGGCCGAGCAACTGGCGAGCGCCGATACCAACACCAACGGCACGACCCTGACCTTGCTGCGCCTGCGCGACCAGTTCGGCGTGCAGGACGCGACGATCGTCGAACCCGGCCGCAACGGCGCCGGCGCGGCGCCCGACTTGCACATCATCGCGCAGGCGTCGGGCAATTTCGCCGCGCTGATTCCGGACGACATGCCGACGCCGTTGATGCTGAGCCAGGCGCGCGAGCATGGCGGCTACGCGGCGATCGAAGGCGAGGTGGACGGCGATCCGCGCGCGCAGGGCTCGAAGGGGGCGTTGCGGCTGCGCGTGGTGCAGCGGATTCCCGATTCGAGCACGCTGCTGCTGCAGCCCGCCGAACGCTACCTGCAACTGACGCAGCCGGTATCGCCGACGCTCGCGCGCAACGCCGACGCGGTGCAGCGCGCGTACCGCGAATACCAGGAGAAGTCGCTCGGCCGCAGCGGCTTGCGCAAGATGTATATCGGCACGCTGACGCTTGCGCTGTTCCTCGCCACCTTCATCGCGATGATGATCGCGCTCGCGCTCGGCAACCAGCTCGCGCGGCCGCTGTTCCTGCTCGCGCAGGGCACGAAGGAAGTGGCCGAGGGCGACTACACGCCGAAGCGCGAGATCAAGACGCGCGACGAGCTGGGCTTTCTCACGCAATCGTTCAATGCGATGACCCGGCAGCTTTCCGAGGCGCGTCTCGCGGTCGAGAAGAACCGCGTCGCGCTCGAGCATTCGAAAACCTATCTCGAAAGCATTCTCGCGAACCTGACGGCGGGCGTGTTCGTGCTGGACCGGCAATTTCGCCTCACCACCGTGAATCGCGGCGCCGACCGGATTTTCCGGCAGCCGTTCAACCCGCTGATCGGCACGACGCTCGACCAGATCGGCGTGGTCGCGGGGTTCGCCGCGATGGTGCGCAAGGCGTTCGCGGATCGCGAGGCGGCGGGCCGGGGCGGCGGCGAGGATCGCGGCCACTGGCAGCAGCAGTTCGCGGTCGAGGTGCCGGGCGAATCCGATCCGCTGACGCTGCTGGTGCGGGGCACGCGCCTCGTGTCGGCGATCGAGGGACAGGCGGAGGATCCGCAGACGGCCGGCTACGTCGTGGTGTTCGACGACATCTCCGACGTGATTTCCGCGCAGCGCTCGGTCGCATGGGGCGAAGTCGCGCGGCGTCTCGCGCACGAGATCAAGAATCCGCTCACGCCGATCCAGCTGTCGGCCGAGCGCCTGGAGATGAAGCTGTCCGACAAGCTCGCGCCGCCGGATGCCGAGGTGCTGAAGCGCGGTGCGACGACGATCGTCAATCAGGTGGCCGCGATGAAGCGGATGGTGGACGATTTCCGCGAATACGCGCGCACGCCGCCCGTGGTGCTGACGAATCTGCAGCTGAACGATCTGGTCAGCGAAGTGCTGACGTTGTACGGTGTCGGCGAAAGCAAGAGCACGATCGTGGTCGAGCAGGCGGCGTTGCCGGTGATCCGCGGCGATGCGACGCAACTGCGTCAGGTCATCCACAATCTGCTGCAGAACGCGCAGGATTCGGTGGCGGATGTCGAGCATCCACGTGTGTCGCTCGAAACCAAGACAGTAGAATATGGCGACGCCGATGCCGACGGAAAGACGCGCGTCGCGGTGCGGCTGACGGTTTCCGACAACGGGCCGGGCTTTCCGGCGCGCATCCTGACGCGAGCGTTCGAACCTTACGTGACCACGAAAGCGAAGGGCACGGGGCTGGGTCTCGCGACGGTGAAGAAGATCGTCGACGAGCACGGCGCACGGATCGATTTGCGCAACCGCATGCAGGGCGAGGTCGTGGAAGGCGCGCAGGTCTCGATCCTGTTCCTGCAGATGGCGGACGACGCGACGGGCTCCGAGGGCGGAGCGAACGGCGGAACGGCACCCGCGAAGACAAAAGCAACTGTGCAGACAAAGGCAGCGTAAATGGCAACCATCCTGGTGGTAGATGATGAAATGGGCATCCGGGAATTGCTCTCGGAGATCCTCAGCGACGAAGGACATGTCGTGGAGGCGGCGGAGAACGCACAGGCCGCGCGCGACTACCGGCTGCGTCAGGCGCCCGATCTCGTGCTGCTCGATATCTGGATGCCGGATACCGACGGCGTCACGTTGCTCAAGGAGTGGGCGAGCCAGGGGCAACTCACGATGCCGGTCATCATGATGTCCGGGCACGCGACGATCGACACGGCCGTCGAGGCGACCAAGATCGGCGCGCTCGATTTTCTCGAGAAGCCGATCGCGCTGCAGAAGCTGCTGAAGGCGGTCGAGCACGGCCTCGCGCGCGGCGCCGCGCCGGTGCCGGTGAATCCGGCCGCGAAACCGGCGGCGGGGCCGTCGTCGGTGGCGTCGGCGGCAGCGTTGCCGACGCTGGGCGACGAGGCCGGCGCGGCGCTCGGGCTCGCGGGCCAGACGGCGGCGATCCCGTTCGATATCCCGCTGCGGGAGGCGCGCGATGCATTCGAGCGCGCGTACTTCGAGTACCACCTCGCCCGTGAAAACGGCAGCATGACGCGGGTTGCGGAAAAGACCGGCCTCGAGCGCACGCACCTGTACCGGAAGCTCAAGCAGCTGGGCGTCGAGCTGGGCAAGAAGCCGGCCGAAGGCCCGGTGTAAAAAAATTGGTCAAAGGGCTTGAGCAGCGAAAGTCCCTTTGCTATACTCTTTCTTCTCCGTGGCCCGGTAGCTCAGTTGGTAGAGCAGCGGATTGAAAATCCGCGTGTCGATGGTTCGATTCCGTCCCAGGCCACCAGCAGTATCCAACCCCAAGAATCGGCTGATTCTTGGGGTTTTTCGTTTGTGGGCAAGGTCCATCGACCCTCGGTCGAGTTGGGGGCGGCGTGATAAAATCCTCGCTGTCTCAAAGACTTAAAGGACTTGAGGATGCGCATCCGGGCGCCGCAAGTCCTTTTTTCGTTTCGACGCCTGGGTAGGGCGCCGGTCCCGTGTATGGGTTCCTGCCCGCCGCGATCATCGGTATAAGCGCCGGACCGTTTCCGGCTGTCGGGCGCTGCCTATACTGCATGAGCCGGCCTGGCCGGCACGCGCCGGGCCGCTCGGCGGCAAGAGGCCGCTTCGGGCGCAGCGCGGCGCGGGCCCTCATCATTCACGGAGTATCACGGTGATTCGGACAGACGCCAAGGATGGCGCGCTCGTGTTGTTTTCAGGCGGCCAGGATTCGGCCACATGCCTTGCCTGGGCCCTTTCGCGTTATCGGACCGTCGAAACGCTCGGCTTCGATTACGGGCAGCGGCATCGCGTCGAACTGGAATGCCGCGACGGGGTGCGCGACGCGCTCAAGCAGCGTTTTCCGCAGTGGGCGGAGCGGTTGGGCGACGATCACATGATCGACCTGTCGGTGCTCGGCTCGATCAGCGACACGGCGATGACGCGCGCGATCGAGATCGAGACGGCCGAGAACGGCTTGCCGAACACGTTCGTGCCGGGCCGCAACCTGATGTTCATGACGATCGCCGCCGCGATCGCCTATCGCCGCGGCCTGAGCGTGCTGGTCGGCGGGATGTGCGAGACGGATTTCTCGGGCTACCCCGACTGCCGCGACGACACGATGAAGGCGCTGCAGGTCGCGCTCAATCTCGGCATGGATACGCGCTTCGTGCTCGAAACGCCGCTGATGTGGCTCGATAAGGCCGATACGTGGCGGCTCGCCGAGCAGCTTGGCGGTGCCGAGCTGGTCGAGCTGATCCGCGTCGATACGCATACTTGCTACGTGGGCGAGCGCGCGGAGCTGCACGACTGGGGTTTCGGCTGCGGCGAGTGCCCGGCGTGCAAGCTGCGCAAGCGCGGCTACGACGCGTATCTGAAGGGCGAGCAGGTGACGGAAGCGCCGTTCTGATACGGACGCCGCGCGGCGGCGCGCGGCAAACACCGGCCGGAAAACGGCCCGATTCAACCAGAGGAAGCATGCGGCGCAAGCCGGGCGAAGCGCAATGACGTACGCGGTCAAGGAAATCTTCTACACGTTGCAGGGCGAGGGCGCGAATGCCGGGCGTCCGGCCGTGTTCTGCCGGTTCGCCGGCTGCAATCTGTGGTCGGGCCGCGAAGAGGACCGCGCCGATGCCGTGTGCCGCTTCTGCGATACGGATTTCGTCGGCACCGACGGCGAGAACGGCGGCAAGTTCAAGGACGCCGCCGCGCTGGTCGCGACGATCGCATCGTTGTGGCCGGCGGGCGAGGCGAACCGTTTCGTCGTCTGCACGGGCGGCGAGCCGATGCTGCAGCTGGATCAGCCTTTCGTCGACGCGCTGCACGCGGCCGGCTTCGAGATCGCGATCGAAACCAACGGCTCGCTGCCGGTGCTCGAATCGATCGACTGGATCTGCGTGAGCCCGAAGGCCGACGCGCCGCTCGTGGTCACGAAGGGCAACGAGCTGAAGGTGGTGGTGCCGCAGGACAACCAGCGCCTCGCCGAGTACGCGAAGCTCGACTTCGAGTACTACCTCGTGCAGCCGATGGACGGTCCCGCTCGCGACTTCAACACGAAGCTCGCGATCGACTGGTGCAAACGCCATCCGCAGTGGCGCCTGTCGATGCAGACCCACAAATACCTGAACATTCCCTGAGCCGCGAGCTTCATTCATTGTGCTGATTACCCGAAAACTCGAATTCGACGCGGGCCACCGCATCCCCGACCACCGCAGCCAGTGCCGCAACCTGCACGGCCATCGCTATGTGCTGGAAATCACGCTGCGCGGCGATCTCGTCGATACCGAGGGTGCGCCGGACCGCGGCATGGTGATGGATTTCGCGGACGTGAAGGCGCTCGCGATGGAGCATCTCGTCAACAAGTGGGACCACGCGTTTCTCGTGTATGCGCGCGACGACGTCGTCCGCTCGTTCCTCGAGAAGATGGCGGACCACAAGACGATCGTGCTGGACCGCATCCCGACCGTCGAGAATCTCGCGGCGGTCGCGTTCGACATCCTCGCCAACGTCTACGACGCGCATTACGGCGTGAACCTGCGGCTCGAGCGCGTGCGTCTGTACGAGACGCCGAACTGCTGGGCCGACGTCGAGCGCGCACCGGGCAAGTAAGCCGCCCTCGGCGCGGCCGGTGTCGGCCGCCCTTCCCGCCTCGCACCCGGCGTGCTCGACGCCGGGTTTTCTCTCCCCTTCCCACCGCCACGCCGCCGCCGTTGTCACGGTATGATCGGCGAGTCCGCCTGCGTGGCGAGACCGCCGGCGCGCCCTGCTCCGTTATCCGCTCAGCTCCCCGGCTTGTCTGTCTTGTGCCGTTCCGCCGTCCGCGAGGAACCCGGGAGACCGTCCGATGAGCACCCTCACCAATTCCCTCAAAGCGCGCCTGCGCGAAGGCGACGAGCCGCTGTTCGGCCTATGGTTGTCGCTCGGCAGCGAAGCCTCGGCCGAAGCGCTCGCGCACGCCGGGTTCGACTGGCTGTGCATCGACATGGAGCATGCGCCGAACGACAGCCGCGACGTCGCCGCCCAGTTGCGGGCCGTGGCGGCCGCTCATCTGCCGAGCGAGCCGGTCGTGCGGGTGCCGGCGAAGGAGCCGTGGCTCGTCAAGCGCGTGCTCGACGCGGGCGCGCGCACGTTGATGTTTCCGAACATTGAAACCGTCGACGAAGCGCTGGATGCGATCCGGCTGACCCGTTATCCGTCGCCGGATTCGCCCGACGGGCTGCGGGGCGTGGCGGGCATGGTGCGGGCGGCCGGGTACGGAATGCGGCGCGACTACGTGCAGACCGCCAACGCGCAGATCGCAACGATCGTGCAGATCGAATCGGCGCGTGCGCTGGACCAGGTCGAGCGGATTGCCGCGACGCCCGGAGTCGACTGCCTGTTCGTCGGGCCGGCGGATCTGGCCGCGAGCCTCGGGCATCTCGGCGACGGCCGGCATCCGGACGTCATCGCCGCCGTCGCGCGCGTGCTGGCGGCGGGCCGACAAGCCGGCGTGCCGGTCGGGATCTTCGCCTCGGACAGCGCCGGCGCGCGCCAGTACCGCGAGGCCGGATTCCGGGTGATCGCGCTGTCGGCGGACGTCGTGTGGCTGCTGCGCGCGACGCGGCAGGCGCTGCAGGAGGTGCGGGCATGAACGCGCCGGGACGAAACGGGGACTGGCGGCGGCTCGTGCGTCGCGTCGGGTGCGGCGCCTTGTGCGGCGCGGCGCTGGGCTTGGCGAGCGCCGGTGCCGGCGCACAGGCGTCCGCGCCGCGCGCGCAGCCGGATGCCGAGCATGAAACGGAATCGGCGGTCGCCGACTATAACGCGGGCGACTATCGCGCCGCGCTGGTGCAGTTCCACGATGCGGCCGAGCGCGGCAACCGGCTCGCGGAATTCAATTACGCGATGATGCTGCTCACCGGCGAAGGCGTGACGGCCAACGTGCCGGAAGGGCTGCGCTGGCTCCGGCATGCGGCGGACGCGGGCATGTCGCACGCGCAGTATGTATACGGAACGATGTTCGACGACGGCCAGTTCGTCGCGCGCGATCCGGCCGAAGCGCACCGCTGGTTCCTGAAGGCGGCGCGGCAGGGGCACGTGCAGGCGGAGCTCGCGCTCGCGAACCAGTTCCTCGACGGCCGCGGCACGCCGCGCGACAATCGGCAGGCGTTCATCTGGTACAAGCAGGCGGCCGATGCGGGCGATCCGACTTCGCAGTATGTGACCGCATCGTTCTACGAGCGCGGCGGCGACGGCGTGGTGCCGAACCTGAACATCGCGCGGGCGTATTACGCGGCGGCGGCCGCGCAGGGTGACGAGGCGGCGGGGCTCAAGTTCAAGGAGCTGAGCGCCGCGCTCAGGGCGCAGGCGCCGGCGAGCGCTTCCGGAGCCCGGCCGCAATGAAAAAGCGGCGCATCGCGCGCCGCTTCGATCAGCTCTTCATCAACCTTTTCTGTCGCCCGACGCTCATGATGAGCCCGACCGCGATGCCGAGCGTCGTGAGCGCGGTGCCGCCGTAACTCATGAACGGCAGCGGCACGCCGACCACCGGCAGTACGCCGCTCACCATCCCGATGTTGACGAACGCATAGACGAAGAACGCCAGCGTCAGCGAGCCGGCGAGCAGCCGCCCGAACAGCGTCGCGCCCTGCGCGGCGATGAAGAGGCCCCGCGCGATCAGCGCCATGTAGAGCACCAGCAGCGTCAGCCCGCCGGCAAGGCCGAATTCCTCGGAGAACACCGCGAAGATGAAGTCGGTGTGCTTTTCGGGAATGAATTCCAGATGCGCCTGCGTGCCCTTCAGATAGCCCTTGCCGAGCGGGCCGCCGGAGCCGATCGCGATCACCGCCTGGATCGTGTGGAAGCCCTTGCCGAGCGGATCCGAGGTCGGATCGAGCAAGGTGCAGACGCGGTGCTTCTGATAGTCGTGCATCAGCGGCCAGACCACGTCGGGCTGACAGATCCGTTCCTCGAACACGGCGATGGAGCCGACCGCGATCACGCCCGCCACCAGCACCGGCACGATCAGCTTGAACGACAGACCGGCGAGGTAGATCACGAACAGCCCGGCCGCGAACACCAGCAGGCCGGTGCCGAGGTCCGGCTGCTTCGCGATCAGGCCGACCGGCACCATGAGGATGCCGAACGCGACGATGAAGTCGTACCAGCGCAGGCTGCCTTCGCGGCGCTGGTAGTACCAGGCAAGCATCAGCGGCGTCGCGATCTTGAGGATTTCGGACGGCTGGATCACCACGCCGACGTTGAGCCAGCGCTTCGCGCCCTTCTTGGTCATCCCGAACAGCGCGACCGCCACCAGCAGCGCGACGCCGAAGGTATACAGCGGCACGGCGAAGCGCATCAGCGTCGGCGGCGGAATATTGGCGATTACCCACATCAGCACGAAGGTCAGCACGATGTTGCGCAGCTGGTCCTCCACCCGGCCGGGCACGTCGATGCTCGCGCTGTAGAGCGTGACGATGCCGACGCACAGCAGCAGGAACACGATCAGCGCCAGCGGGCGGTCGAAGCCCGCGAACATCTGCCTGACCTTGTCGAACGAGGCGCGCTTGTCGAATTGCATGCCTGTCTCCGTTAATCGTCGATGCCGGTACGCGCCGGCTTGTCGGTGCGGCCGTCGTCGCGCGGGACCACGGCGGCCGGCGCTGCATCGCTGGCCGGCGCGCGGCGCGGCTTGCGCGGCAGCTTGCGGGCAGTCGGCGCGCTGGCGGCCGTGGCGCTGGCGGCGGCGTTGGCCGGGGCCGATGCCGATACCGCCGGCGCATCCGCCGCGGCGGATGCCGGCGCAACCGTCCCGGGCGCCCCCGGCGCGCTCGCCGCCGATGCGACGACCGGCTGCGGCAGCGCCTTGAAGCCGGCGGCAACGGTCGCGGGCTTCGCCGCATCGCCGATCACCGGTGCGTTGATCGGCTCGGTGGCCGATGCGGCGGCGGCCACCGCGGCGGCCTCGGTGACCGGATTCTTGCGGTCGACCAGATAGAAATCGAGCACGCGGCGCGCGATCGGGCCGGCCGCCTGCGCGCCCCAGCCACCGTTTTCGACGATCAGCGCGACCGCGATCTGCGGATTGTCGGCGGGCGCATAGGCGATGAACAGCGCGTGGTCGCGCAGATGCTCGGCGAGCAGGTGGCCGTGATAGTTGCCGCCCTGCAGCGAAAACACCTGCGCGGTGCCGGTCTTGCCCGCCGCCATGTACTGAGCGCCGCGGAAGATCTTGTAGCCGGTACCGGACGGGTTCTCGACCACGTTCTCCATCCCGCGCTTCACCACGTCGATGTCCGACTGCTTGAGCGGGAGCATGGCGCTTTCCTTGGGCACGGTCAGGTGCCGCTCGCGGGTGATCGGATTCTCGATCTCCTTCACGAGGTGAGGCTTCATCACCACGCCGTTGTCGGCGAGCGTCGCCGTCGCGTGCGCGAGCTGCAGGATCGTGAACGAGTTGTAGCCCTGGCCGATCCCGAGGCTGATCGTCTCGCCGTCGAACCACTTCTGCTGCGCGGCCTTCTTGAAGGTTTTCTTTTTCCAGTCGGGCGACGGCAGGATGCCGCGCGCCTCGCCCTGGATGTCGATGCCGGTCAGCTGGCCGAAGCCGAGCGGCTTCATGAAGTTCGCGATCGCCGTGACGCCGAGGTCGCGGGCGAGCATGTAGAAGTAGGTGTCGTTCGACACCATGATCGCCTTGTTCATGTCGACCCAGCCCTGGCCCGAACGCACGTCGTTGCGGAACGTGTGGCCGCCGAACGTGAAATAGCCCGGATCCTGGAAGCCCCAGCCCGGCGTGCGCTTGCCGAGCGTGAGGCCCGCGAGCGCCATGAACGGCTTGTAGGTCGAGCCGGGCGGATAGGTGCCGTGCAGCGGCCGGTTCAGCAGCGGCTTGTCGGGCGAATTGTTGAGCTCGTCCCAGGTCTGCTGGTCGATTCCGTCGACGAATGAATTGGGGTCGAAACTTGGCGACGATACGAACGCGAGCACGTCGCCGGTTTTCGGTTCGATCGCGACGAGCGCGCCGCGCTTGCCCGCGAACGCCTGCTCGGCGACCTGCTGCAGGCCGATGTCGAGCGACAGCACGAGATTGTTGCCGGGCGTCGCCTGGGTGCGCGACAGCGTGCGCACCGGGCGGCCGCCCGCCGTCACCTCGACCTCCTCGAAGCCGGTGATGCCGTGCAGTTCGGTTTCGTAGCTCTGCTCGACCCCGACCTTGCCGATGTAGTCGGTGCCTTTGTAGTTGTTCGCGTCGCGACGCGGATCGTAGGTTTCCGGGTCGCTGTCGTTCTCGTCGCTCATCGCGTCGATCTTGTCCTGGTCGCGCTTCGAGATCCGGCCGATATAGCCGATCACGTGCGCGGCCGTGGGCCCGAGCGGGTATTGGCGGAACAGGCGCGCGCGCACGTCGACGCCGGGGAAGCGGAAGCGCTGCGCGGTGAAGCGGGCGACCTCGTCGTCGGTCAGCCGGGTGCGGATCGGCAGGCTCTCGAAGTTCTTCGAGTCCTCCTGGAGCTTCTTGAAGCGGCGGCGGTCGCGCGCATCGATCGGCACCACCGCGGAGAGTGCGGTGATCGTGTTCTCGAGCGTGTCGGTCAGCTTCGACGGCGTGATTTCGAGCGTGTACGCGGAGTAGTTCTTCGCGAGCACGACGCCGTTGCGATCGGTGATGATGCCGCGGTTCGGCACGATCGGTGCGACCGAGATGCGGTTTTCCTCGGCCTGCAGCGCGTACTTGCCGTGCTGCCAGACCTGCAGGTAGAAGAAGCGCGCGGCGAGCAGCCCGAAGCAGACGAACACGAACAGGCCCGCCGCGGCGACGCGCACGCGGAACTTCGAGAGCTGCTGCTGGGTGTCCTTGAATTCGGTCATGCGGTCACGGGTGAAGGGAAAGCCGCCCGTCCCGCCCGGCGCTGGCGTGAAGCGGGCGGGCGAGCGGGGCGCGGGCGTTCATGCGGTTCCTGGGGGCGGCGCGGCTCAGATCGGCCGGGTATCGTCCGGATCGACCGGACGGCGCTGCGGCATCAGCAGCAGCAGGCTCGCGATCGGCCACAGCGCCGCCTCGACGAATCCGTCGATCAGGTAGCCCCAGCCGGGAAAGGCGGCGCCCATCAGCAGGCGAATCACGAACGGCACGAGCTGCGCGAGCACCAGCAGCGGCGCGACGTAGAAGATCTGCACGCCGAGCGGCAGCCACAGCACCCGGCGGTGAATCGTGATCGCGCCGTAGGACAGCAGCGTGTAGGCCAGCGCGTGCTCGCCCAACAGGCCGGCGTCGTGGACGTCCATCAGGATGCCGAGCAGGAACGCGATGCCCATCCCGACCTTGCGCGGCTGGTGGATGTTCCAGAACAGCACGACGAGCGCCACGAAGTCGGGCACGCCCGGCATCCGGCCCCACGGCATCAGGTTCAGCAGGAACGCGGCGGCGAGACTGAAGACGATGAAGTACGGATTGACCGGCTGCAGGATGTATTGCGGGCGGCTCATGGCTTGGCTCCCTGCGCCGGCGCGAGCTCGGGCCTGGTGGGGGCGGCGGGCTTCGCGGCGCCCGCCGGGCGGGTCTGCGCGGTGGCCGCGGTCGACTTGCCGCTGGCGGATGCGGCTGCGCTGTCGGCGGGCTTCGCGGCCTTGTCCGAGCCCTTCGGGGTTTTCTTGCCCTTCGCGTTCTTGTCGTTCGCGGCCGGCTCGGGGTCGGCCGGACGCGGCGGGAGATCGTTCTGATAATGCAGGACCAGCATCTCGCGCGCGCCGCGAACGGCGGCGACCGGCATGCAGATGACGTGCGCGAACGCGGTGTCGGCGAGCTTGTCGACCCGCACGACCTTGGCGACCGGCAGCCCCGGCGGATACACGCCGTCGAGCCCGCTCGTCACCAGTTCGTCGCCGACCAGCACGTCGGCGCTGGTCGGGACGAAGCGCAGATCGAGCGTGTCGCCCTTCGGCGTGCCGTAGATCACGCTGCGCAGGCCGGTGCGCAGCACCTGCACGGGAATCGCGAGATCGCGATCGGTGATCAGCGTGACTTCCGACTGCAGCGGGAACACGCGGGTGACCTGGCCGATCACGCCGTCTTCGCTGACGACGGGCGAGCCGTCCTGGATGCCCGCCTGCAAGCCGTGGCCGATCACGACCTTCTGCGAGAACGGGTCGCTGGTGTCGTACTGGATTTCGACCGGCGTCGATTGCGTGGAGACCCGCTGGCGCAGATCGAGCACCGCGCGCAGGTGCGCGTTGTCGGCGGCGAGCTGCGCGGCCTGGTTGGCCTGCAGCGACAGTTGCAGGTTGCGGCTGCGCAGCTGCTGGTTGTCGTGCCGCAGCGACGCGCCGGTGGCGGCGAGGTCGGCGGCGCCCATGAACAGGTCGCGCGGTACGAGCGCGGCGCGCTGCAGCGGATACAGCGCGGTGCCGAGCACCCCGCGGACGATTTCGAGCGTGTTGAAGCGCGCGTCCGAGATGAGGAGCGCGATAGCCAGCGCGACAAAGAAGATCAGCCGCGCGAGAGCGGATGGACCTTGCCTGAAGAGGGGCGGCGGACTGTATTCCATGGTCGGCGCCGGGCGCGTGATCGGTTAAATGATGCTCAGACGCGCAAAACGCGCGGCGGTTCGGCCGAAACAGTCGAGCCGGGAGCGCCGCGCGTGCGTCATGTCTTGCTTAGACGATCACTCGTAGGAAAAGATGCTGCCGAGCTTGTCCATGCGCTCGAGGGCCATGCCGGAGCCGCGCACCACGCAGGTGAGCGGATCTTCGGCGACCAGCACGGGCAGGCCGGTTTCCTCGGCGAGCAGGCGATCGAGATCGCGCAGCAGCGCGCCGCCGCCCGTCAGCATCATGCCGCGCTCGGCGATGTCGGCGCCGAGTTCCGGCGGCGTCTGCTCGAGCGCGATCTTCACCGACGACACGATCTGGTTCAGCGGATCGGTGAGCGCCTCGAGAATTTCGTTGCTGGAGATCGTGAAGCTGCGCGGAATGCCTTCCGACAGGTTGCGGCCCTTCACTTCCATTTCCTTGACTTCGGAGCCCGGGAACGCGGAGCCGATTTCCTTCTTGATCGCTTCGGCGGTCTGCTCGCCGATCAGCATCCCGTAGTTGCGGCGGATGTAGTTGACGATCGCCTCGTCGAACTTGTCGCCGCCGACCCGCACCGAACCCTTGTAGACGATGCCGCCGAGCGAGATCACGCCGACTTCGGTCGTGCCGCCGCCGATGTCGACGACCATCGAGCCGGTGGCTTCCGACACCGGCAGGCCCGCGCCGATCGCGGCCGCCATCGGCTCCTCGATCAGGTAGACCTGCGACGCGCCCGCGCCGTGCGCCGCTTCCTTGATCGCGCGGCGCTCGACCTGGGTCGAGCCGCACGGCACGCAGATGATGATCCGCGGCGACGGCGAGAACATCCGCGACTCGTGCGCCGTCTTGATGAACTGCTTGATCATCTGCTCGGTGACGGTGAAATCGGCGATCACGCCGTCTTTCATCGGGCGGATCGCTTCGATGTTGCCGGGCACCTTGCCGAGCATTTGCTTGGCTTCCTTGCCGACTGCCTGGATCGTCTTCTTGCCGTTGGGGCCGCCTTCCTGGCGGATCGACACGACCGACGGCTCATCGAGCACGATGCCTTTGCCGCGCATGTAGATGAGGGTGTTTGCGGTGCCGAGGTCGATCGCCAGATCGTTGGAGAAATAGCTGCGCAAAAAACCGAACATTCAGAATCCTGTCTCGCTCTGGGCCAGCCCCTGCGGACATATGGCGCGAAGGGCGGCAGCGGAAAAAATAACAGCCTCGGATCGGGCGGGAGCGGCCGCCTCAGGAACGCGAAGCTGCGAGTGAAATCTTCCGGGGCTGGCACCAAGCCCGCGCGGCGCCACACGAATGAAGGACGGCCGCGCGGGAAAGGCAGTCCGGGTCTGGGTCGAACGCGTAATGATACCTTATAATTTCGCTGTATTTGAATCGAAACGGGCGGTATTTTCGCCGCTTCGCCCACGATTTTTGAGGGTTCGATCGAGCCCTCCAACCCCCTGCCGCAGTGGCTTTTGGTGCGCTGCGCAAGCCCTTGTTCTTCCGGTGACCGCATGGCTCTGACCCTGACCGATGTGAAACGCATCGCGCACCTCGCGCGGCTCGAAATGGCCGACGCCGACGCCGAGCATACGCTCGGCCAGCTCAATGAATTCTTTGGACTCGTCGAGCAGATGCAGGCCGTCGACACGACGGGCATCGCCCCGCTCGCCCACCCGATCGAGCAGATCCAGGCCGTCGAACTGCGGCTGCGCGAGGACGCGGTGACCGAGACGGTCGACCGCGACGCGTACCAGCGCCCGGCGCCGGCCGTGCAGGACGGCCTGTACCTCGTGCCGAAGGTGATCGAGTAAGGTCCGGGCCCCGCACCCGTCCCGCTCCCGCTCGGCATCCCGTCGCGAGCGTCCCAGAATCCAGGAAACCCACGTAATGCACGCAAAAAGCCTGACCGAACTGCGCGCCGCGCTCGACGCCAAGGAATACTCGGCCGTCGAGCTCGCGCAGCACTATCTGCAACGGATCGACGCGGCGCGCGACCTGAACGCGTTCGTCCACGTCGACGCCGACCTGACGCTCGCGCAGGCGCGCGCCGCCGACGCCGCGCTCGCGCAGCGCACGGCCGGCCCGCTGACCGGCCTGCCGGTCGCGCACAAGGACGTGTTCGTCACGCGCGGCTGGCGCTCCACCGCCGGCTCGAAGATGCTCGCCAACTACACCAGCCCGTTCGACGCGACCGTCGTCGAGCGTCTGGCCGCCGCCGGCATGGTCACGCTCGGCAAGACGAACATGGACGAGTTCGCGATGGGCTCGTCGAACGAGAATTCGGCGTTCGGCGCGGTCAAGAACCCGTGGGACACGAAAGCCGTGCCGGGCGGCAGCTCGGGCGGCAGCTCGGCCGCGGTCGCCGCGCGCCTCGCGCCCGCCGCCACCGGCACCGACACCGGCGGCTCGATCCGCCAGCCGGCGTCGTTCGCCGGCGTCACGGGCATCAAGCCGACCTACGGCCGGGTGTCCCGCTACGGGATGATCGCGTTCGCGTCGTCGCTCGACCAGGGCGGCCCGATGGCGCAGAGCGCGGCCGACTGCGCGCTGCTGCTCAACGCGATGGCCGGCTTCGACGAGCGCGACTCGACGAGCCTCGAGCGCGACGGCGAGGATTTCACCCGTCATCTCGGCCGGCCGTGGGCGGCCGACGGCGCGGCGGGCAAGCCGCTCGCGGGCCTGCGCATCGGCCTGCCGGACGAATATTTCGGCGCCGGCCTGGCCGACGACGTGCGCGCGGCGATCGACGCGGCGCTCAAGCAATACGAAGCGCTCGGCGCGACGCTCGTGCCGGTGTCGCTGCCGAAGACCGAACTGTCGATCCCCGTCTACTACGTGATCGCGCCCGCCGAGGCGTCGTCGAACCTGTCGCGTTTCGACGGCGTGCGCTACGGCCACCGCGCCGCGCAGTACGGCGACCTGCTCGACATGTACAAGAAGTCGCGCGCGGAAGGTTTCGGGCCGGAAGTGAAGCGCCGGATCCTGGTCGGCGCGTACGTGCTGTCGCACGGCTATTACGATGCGTACTACCTGCAGGCGCAGAAGATCCGCCGCATCATCGCGCAGGATTTCCAGGAAGCGTTCGGGCAGTGCGACGTGATCATGGGCCCTGCGTCGCCGACGGTCGCCTGGGATATCGGCGCGAAGGGCGACGATCCCGTGCAGATGTATCTGGCGGATATCTATACGCTGTCGGTGAGCCTCGCCGGCCTGCCCGGCATGAGCGTGCCGTGCGGCTTCGGCGCCGGCGCGAACGCGCGCCGCCCGGTCGGCCTGCAGATCATCGGCAACTATTTCAACGAAGCCCGGATGCTGCAGGTCGCCGACGCGTTCCAGCGCGCGACCGACTGGCACCAGCAAGTTCCGGCAGGAGTGTAAGCATGCAATGGGAAGTCGTTATCGGCCTTGAAACGCACGCGCAGCTGTCGACCGCGTCGAAGATTTTCTCGGGCGCGTCGACGCAGTTCGGCGCGGCGCCGAACACGCAGGCCTGCCCGGTCGACCTGGCGCTGCCGGGCGTGCTGCCCGTGATGAACCGCGGCGCGGTCGAGCGGGCGATCCGCTTCGGCCTCGCGATCGGCGCGACGGTCGCGCCGCGCAGCATCTTCGCGCGCAAGAATTACTTCTATCCGGATCTGCCCAAGGGCTATCAGATCAGCCAGTACGAGATTCCGGTCGTGCAGGGCGGTCAGCTCACGATCCAGGTGCCCGCGAACGACAAGGCGGGCAAGGAAGCCTATTCGAAGACGGTCAACCTGACCCGCGCGCACCTCGAGGAGGACGCGGGCAAGTCGCTGCACGAGGATTTCGCGGACATGACGGGCATCGACCTGAACCGCGCCGGCACGCCGCTGCTCGAGATCGTCACCGAGCCGGAGATGCGCAGCGCGGCCGAGGCGGTCGCCTATGCGAAGGCGCTGCACGGGCTGGTGGTGTGGCTTGGGATCTGCGACGGCAACATGCAGGAAGGCTCGTTCCGCTGCGATGCGAACGTGTCGGTGCGGCCGGTCGGCCAGGAAAAGTTCGGCACGCGCGCGGAAATCAAGAATCTGAACTCGTTCCGCTTTCTCGAGGAAGCGATCAACTACGAGGTGCGCCGCCAGATCGAACTGATCGAGGACGGCGGCGAGGTCGTGCAGGAAACCCGCCTGTACGATCCGGACAAGCGCGAGACGCGTTCGATGCGCAGCAAGGAAGACGCGCACGACTACCGCTATTTCCCCGATCCCGATCTGATGCCGCTCGTGATCGACGAGAAATGGGTCGCGCGCGTGAAGGGCGAGATGCCCGAACTCCCGGCCGCGATCCAGCAACGCTTCGGCGAACAGTACGGCGTGAGCCCGTACGACGCCGGCGTGCTGACCGCGAGCAAGGCGATGGCCGCGTATTTCGAGGCGGTGGTCGCGAAGGCGGGCGCGGCGCAGGCGAAGTCGGCGGCGAACTGGCTGATGGGCGACGTGTCGTCGCAACTGAACCGCGACGGCATCGAGATCGACGCGTCGCCGGTGTCCGCCGCGCAGCTCGCGTTGATCCTGCAGCGGATCGCCGACGGCACGATCTCGAACAAGATCGCGAAGGAAATCTTCGTGGCGATCTGGGACGAGAAGGCTGCCGACGAGGGCGCCGCCGACCGCATCATCGAAGCGAAGGGCCTGAAGCAGATCTCCGACACCGGCGAGTTGGACGCGATCATCGACGCGGTGCTCGCGGCGAACGAGAAATCGGTCGAGGAATTCCGCGCGGGCAAGGAGAAGGCGTTCAACGCGCTCGTGGGCCAGGCGATGAAGGCGACCAAGGGCAAGGCGAATCCGCAGCAGGTCAACGAACTGCTGAAGAAGAAGCTCGGCTGAAGATGCCGGCCGCCGGGCTGAATCCATGCTGAAGCGGGCCGCCGCCGGACCGGTGTTCGGGGCGGCCCGTCGTGTCTGGCGAAGCGCGCCGCGCTTCGCGCTGTCCGATGGGAGGGATTGATGGCGAAGCAAGCATCGCTCGACGATTACCGCGTGCCGTACCACACGCACGAAAAGGAGGCGGCCGCGTTCCGGCTCGACGCCTACGATCCGGTCGCCAAGCCGTTCTCGGCCGGCTCGAAAGAGGCGGACCGGGCGCGTCTGGCGGAGGTCTCGACCCAGCTCGACGCGCTGCAGGAACGCCTGCACACCCAGCCGCGCAAGCGCGTGCTGCTGGTGCTGCAGGGGATGGACACGAGCGGCAAGGACGGCACCGTCCGCGCGGTGTTCCGCGAGGTCGATCCGCTCGGCCTGCGGGTCGTGTCGTTCAAGGCGCCGACGCCCGTCGAGCTGGCGCACGACTTCCTGTGGCGCGTGCATGCGCAGGCGCCGGCGGCGGGTGAGCTGACGATCTTCAACCGCAGCCACTACGAAGACGTGCTCGTGCCGCGCGTGCTCGACGCGATCGACGCGGACGAATGCGCGCGCCGCTACCGGCAGATCCGCCAGTTCGAACAGATGCTGGTGGAGGCGGGCGCGACGATCGTCAAATGCTTCCTGCACATCTCGAAGGACGAGCAGCGCAACCGCCTGCAGGCGCGCGTGGACGATCCCGCCAAGCACTGGAAATTCGACGTCTCCGACATCGAGGCGCGCAAGCACTGGGATGCCTATCAGGCGGCCTACCGCGACGCGCTGGCGGCGACGTCGGACGAGCAGGCGCCGTGGTACGTGATCCCGGCCGATTCGAAGACCCATCGCAACGTGATGATCGCCGAGCTGCTGCTGCGCGAGCTGACCGGCATGAAGCTCGAATTCCCGCCGGCGAAGCCCGAACTCGAAGGCGTCAAGATCCAATAAACCGCAACGATCTCATTTACCGGAACCCATCATGCTGCGTGTCATTACCGCGAACCTGAACGGCATCCGCTCCGCCGCGAAGAAAGGCTTTTTCGACTGGCTCGGCGAGCAACGGGCCGACTGCGTCTGCGTGCAGGAAATCAAGGTGTCGGCGGACGATCTGCCGGCCGAATTCGTCGATCCGCACGGCTTCAAGGGCTATTTCCATCACGCCGAGAAAAAAGGCTACAGCGGCGCGGGCCTGTACTGCCGCCGCGAGCCGGACGATGTGATCATCGGCTACGGCAGCAGCGAATTCGACGCCGAGGGGCGTTATGTCGAAGCGCGTTTCGGCAAGCTGTCGGTGGTGTCGGTGTACGTGCCGTCGGGGTCGAGCGGCGACGAGCGCCAGCAGGCGAAGTTCCGCTTCATGAGCGAGTTCATGCCGCACCTGGCGGAGCTGAAGAAGAAGCGCGACGTGGTGCTGTGCGGCGACGTCAACATCGTCCACAAGGAAATCGACATCAAGAACTGGAAGAGCAACCAGAAGAACTCGGGTTGCCTGCCGGAGGAGCGCGCGTGGCTCACGCAGCTGTTCGACGAGGTCGGCTACGTCGACGTGTTCCGTACGCTCGACCCGCGTCCGGAGCAGTACACGTGGTGGAGCAATCGCGGGCAGGCGTATGCGAACAACGTCGGGTGGCGGATCGACTACCAGCTCGCGACGCCGGGCATCGCGGGCACCGCGAAGACCACGTCGATCTTCCGCGACATCAAGTTCAGCGATCACGCGCCGCTGACGGTCGACTACGACTACAAGTGAGCGCGGCGTGCGGGGTCGGGCGGACAGGGTCCGGCCGGGCACGCACGGCGGGTAACGAAAACGGGCCGCGCAAGCGGCCCGTTTCGCATGAGGAGGCGGGCTGCAACAGACAAAGGCGAACATCGCGCCCCGCCGTCGCCCGCCCCGCTGCCGCTCAGGCCGCCTGCCGTTCCTTGAGCGACGCCATGTCGATCACGAAGCGGTACTTCACGTCGCTCTTGAGCATCCGT
This sequence comes from Burkholderia alba, assembly GCF_034721475.1. Taxonomy (NCBI): domain Bacteria; kingdom Pseudomonadati; phylum Pseudomonadota; class Betaproteobacteria; order Burkholderiales; family Burkholderiaceae; genus Burkholderia; species Burkholderia alba. The sequence continues at coordinate 42,737 of NZ_JAWJWL010000007.1, forward strand.
TCGTAGGCCGCGTTGATCTGCTGCATCGGGATCACCTCGACGTCCGACGTGATCCAGTGCTTCGCGCAGAAATCGAGCATTTCCTGGGTTTCGGCGATCCCGCCGATCAGCGAGCCCGCGAGGCGACGGCGCTTCATGATCAGGTTGAACACCTGCGGCGACGGGTGATCGTGTTCCGGCGCGCCGACCAGCGTCATCGTGCCGTCGCGCTTCAGCAGGTGCAGGAACGGATTCAGGTCGTGCTGCGCGGCGACCGTGTTGATGATCAGGTCGAAGCTGTTCAGGTGCGCGTTCATCTGCGCTTCGTCCTTCGAGATCACGACTTCGTGCGCGCCGAGGCGCTTGCCGTCCTCGATCTTCGACGGCGACGTCGTGAACAGCACGACGTGCGCGCCCATCGCCCGCGCGAGCTTCACGCCCATGTGGCCGAGCCCGCCGAGGCCGACGATCCCGACCTTCTTGCCGGGGCCGGCCTGCCACTGGCGCAGCGGCGAGTAGGTCGTGATGCCGGCGCACAGCAGCGGCGCGGCGCCGGCCGCGTCGAGCGTGTCCGGCACGCGCAGCACGAACGCCTCGTCGACGACGATCTGCGTCGAGTAGCCGCCGAAGGTGATGGCGCCCGTTTCGCGGTCCTGGCCGTTGTAGGTGCCGACGAAGCCGTTCTCGCAATACTGTTCGAGCCCTTCCTCGCAGCTCGCGCAGGTGCGGCACGAATCGACGAGGCAGCCGACGCCGACTAGCTCGCCGGTCTTGAAGCGCGACACGCCGGCGCCGGTGGCCGTGACGCGCCCGACGATTTCATGACCCGGCACCACCGGGTACACGGAGTTCTTCCATTCGTTGCGGGCCTGGTGAAGGTCGGAGTGGCAGACGCCGCAATAGAGGATCTCGATCTGCACATCGAGGTCGCGCAGCGCGCGGCGCTGGAATTCGAAAGGGGCAAGCGGCGCGGCGGCATGGGCCGCGGCGTAAGCGTAGGTCGTGCTCATGGGGACTCCTGACTCGAAAATACGTGGACCGCGCACGCATGGCCGACGTCATGCGGCGATGCTGCGGTACGGTCCCCATGCTAGGGATGCGGACAGCGGGACGGAATACCTGATTGTCTTGAAGGTTTGCCTATTGCTCTTGAGTTGCACTTCGAAAGCGATGAAAACGGCGCGGAAGTGCTAGATTGCAAGCCTGATTCTCTTGCAGACCCGGCCCGGACCATGAGCTTCGAACCCCTTTTATCCGACGACGGCGCGCGTGTGCAGCGCCGCATGATCGACCTGCTCGGGCGGCTGGCGCCCGACGAGGGCTATACCTGCCCGAGCCTCGACGGAGTGCGCTTCATGCGGTCGAATCGCCCGGTGCCGCGCATGCCGGTGCTGTACGAGCCGAGCGTCATCGTGGTGTGCCAGGGCCGCAAGCGCGGCTTCCTGGGCGAGCAGACCTTCGTGTACGACGCGCAGCAGTATCTGGTGCTGTCGGTGCCGCTGCCGTTCGAATGCGAAACCTTCGCGACCGAGGCGGAGCCGTTTCTCGCGATCTCGATCCGTGTCGATCTCGCGGTGATCGCCGAGCTGGCGATGCTGCTCGACGAAACCCACGGCGCGGCGGCGAGCGAGCCGCGCGGCGTGTATTCGACGCCGCTCGACGCGCCGCTCGCGGACGCGGTGCTGCGTTTGCTCGAAGTCCTGGCATCGCCGCACGATACGCGCGTGCTGGGGCCGTCGATCCTGCGCGAGATCGGCTATCGGGTGCTGACGGGAGCGCAAGGCGACGCGATTCGCGCGGCGCTGATCCAGCAGCATCATTTCGGGCGGATTGCGAAGGCGTTGCGGCGGATTCACGCGGATCTGCACGGCGATCTCGACGTGGAGACGCTCGCGAGCGAAGCGGGGATGAGCCTCGCCGTGTTCCATGCGCAATTCAAGAGCGTGACGGCGACGTCGCCGATGCAGTACGTGAAGGCGACCCGGCTGCATCACGCGCGCCTGATGATGCTGCGGGACGGCGTGAGCGCGGGAGCGGCGGCGGCGCGGGTCGGCTATGCGAGCGCGTCGCAGTTCAGCCGCGAGTTCAAGCGCCTGTTCGGCCGCAGCCCGAGCGACGAGATGCGCTCGGTGCAGACGGGCGACAGCCGCCGCGCGCTGGCGCTCGATGCCGTCGACTAGGATCGACGGCGGGCGGCCGGCGCCGTCCGCTCAACGGCCAACCAGCCTGCGCCGCTTCGCGCTGATGCCGGCGTAGTTCGGCAGCGCGTCGAGATTCTTGCCGACGGCTTTCGCATAGAGGGGCATCAGGTCGCCCAGGCGCTTGAGCAGGTCCTGGCGGCGGCGCCCGTCGTACGGGTGGGTGTAGATGAAGCCCGTTTCCTTGTCCGCCCGGGTTGCGGCGGCCAGCTTGTCCCACAGCGTGATGGCGGCGCGCGGATCGAAGCCCGCGCGCGCGGCGATGTCGCCGCCGATGACGTCCGCTTCGGTTTCGTCGGTCGGGCCGTAGCGCAGCGACGCCAGCCGTTCGCCGACGTTGACCGGTGCGGGCATCGGCTCGGCCAGGCCGAACAGCGAAGGCAGCGGATTCGTGCCGACCGGCGTCGTCTGCGGGTCGCTCATGCTGGCGCGCGCGTGCTCGCGGAGCGCGTGCGCGATTTCATGGGCGAGCAGCACGCCCAGTTCGTCGTCGTTGAGCCGCAGCCGGTCGAGCAGGCCGCTGTCGATCAGTACCTTGCCTCCGGGCAGGCAGGTCGCGCGGATCGCGCGCGAGCGCGTCACGTTCACTTCCCAGTTCCAGCCCCTGACCCGGTCGTTCCACTTCACCGCATACGGCGCGAGCTTCGCGACCATCGTGCGCAGCCGCTTGACCCGGGCGTTGTTCGCGGGCAGCAGACGGTTGCCTTGCGCGGCGCCCTGCAGCAGCTGGTGGTACTCGTTGGCCGTGACCTGTTCGAGCAGCGCCGACGGAATCAGGCTGCGGAACGCGATCGCATTGCCGTAGCGCACTTGCTGCTCGGTCGACGGATACGACTGCGCGCCGCCGGACCCGGTGGCGGGTGCGGCCGCGGTGGCCGGGACGGCCGTATTGGCAGCGGTCGTCGGCGCCGCGCCGCTGTCGCCCGCCGACCGGGCGGGGCCGGCGGCGCACAACGCGACGCCCGCGAGCGCGGCGCAGGCGGCGCGCCGCAGCTTAGCCGGCACGGACGGCTCCGTGCTTCGCTTCGTTGCCGCGCCACGGCGCGATCTTGAACAGCAGCAGCATCCCGGGGATGCCGAGCGCCGCGCAGACGAGGAAGTAATCGAACCAGCCGATCTGCGTGACGATGAAGCCGCTCGACGCGGACGCGAGCGTGCGCGGTACCGACGCGAGGCTCGTGAACAGCGCGAACTGGGTCGCGGTGTAACGCGGATCGGTGGTGCTGGCGATGTAGGCGGTGAACGCGGCGAGCGTGAGGCCCGTCGAGAAGGTTTCGAAACCGTAGACGCCGGCCATCAGCACGGGCGACGGGCCGGCCTTGGCGAGCCACGCGAAGCCGAGCGTGGATACGATCTGCAGCACGCCGAAGATCCACAGGCCGCGCGCGATGCCGATCTTCATCAGCCAGACTCCGCCGATGATGCCGCCCGCGAGGCTGGCCCAGAACGCGGTGGTTTTCGCGAGCACGCCGATCTGGGTCTTGTTGAAACCGATGTCGAGGAAGAATGACGTCGACAGCGTGGTGGCCATCGTGTCGCCGAGCTTGAACAGGAAGATGAACGCGAGCACCAGCAGCGCGCCGCGCCAGCCGTCGCGGCCGATGAACTCGCGGAACGGCAGGATCACCGCCTCGCTGAGGTTCTTCGGCGGCGTGCCGTGCACGTCCGGCTCGCGCACCAGCAGCGTCATCAGGATGCCCGGCAGCATGAACGCGCCGGTGACCGCGAACACGACGTCCCACGGCAGATGGTCGGACAGGATGAGCGACAGCGAACCCGGGATCAGCGCGGCGATCTTGTACGCGTTCACGTGGACCGCGTTGCCGAGGCCTTGCTCGGTATCGCGCAGCAGCTCGCGCCGATACGCGTCGATCACGATGTCGGCGCTCGCGCCGAAGAACGCGACGAGCGTGGTGAGCGCCGCGACCGTCCAGATCGAATCGCGCGGCGACACGAAGCCGAGCGCGGCGATCGCGCCGGCGACGAGCAGCTGCGTCACCAGCATCCAGCCGCGCCGCCGCCCGGGCCGCCAGCCCGGCAGGCGCGGGATGTAGCGGTCCATCAGCGGCGCCCACAGGAATTTCCACGTGTAGGGAAACTGGATCAGCGCGAATAGCCCGATTTCCTTCAGGTTCACGCCTTCCGAGCGCAGCCACGCCTGTACCAGGTAGACCAGCGTGAATAGCGGCAAGCCCGACGTGAAGCCGAGAAACACGCAGATCAGCATGTGCTTGTTCAGATAAGCACGCCAGCCGGGATGATCTTCGTGAGCGTTGAGGGAGGGCGCGTCGTGTTGCTGTTTCGTCATCGAGGAGTACTAGGGTTATCTACGCTTGACACGGTAGACCGCAAGACTACCACGCCAGTTCACCCCCCATCGAATCGGTTGGCCTTCGTGCAGCACCGCGCGATCCAGGATCTCGATGCCGACTTCCGGCGCGAGCGCCTCGAAATCCTTGATGGTCAGCACCCGCACGTTCGGCGTGTTGTGCCACTGATACGGCAGCGATTTCGACACCGGCATCCGGCCCTGCAAGACCGACAGCCGGTGCGCCCAGTAGCCGAAGTTCGGGAACGATACGATGCATTCGCGCCCGACTCGCACGGTTTCGCGCAGGATCGCCGCGGTCTGGTGAATGGTCTGCAGCGTCTGCGACAGGATCGCCAGATCGAAGCTGTGGTCCTCGAAGAGGCGCAGGCCGTCCTCGAGATTCTGCTGGATCACGTTCACGCCGTTCTGGGTGGCGGCCAGCACGCCGGCGTCGTTGATTTCGATGCCGTAGCCGCTTACCTCCAATTCCTCCGTCAGCAGCGACAGCAGCGAGCCGTCGCCGCAGCCGAGGTCGAGCACGGTCGAGCGCGGCTCGACCCAGCGGGCGATCACGCGGAAATCGGCGCGCGCGGACAGCGTATTCAGCGCTTGCGGGTTCATGCGCCCACCTCGTTGGCAATACGTTCGTAATAGGCGCGCATCAGGTTGTGATAGCGCGGATCGTCGAGCAGGAACGCGTCGTGCCCGTGCGGTGCGTCGATTTCGGCGTAGGTCACCTGGCGGCGGTTGTCGAGCAGCGCCTTCACGAGTTCGCGCGAGCGGGCGGGCGCGAAGCGCCAGTCGGTCGTGAAGCTCGCGATCAGGTATTTCGCCTGCGTGTGCGCGACGGCCGCCGTCAGGTTGCCGTCGAACGCCTTCGCGGGATCGAAGTAGTCGAGCGCGCGGGTGATGAGGAGATAGGTGTTCGCGTCGAAGTAGTCGGCGAACTTGTCGCCCTGGTAGCGCAGGTACGACTCCACCTCGAATTCGACGTCGAAGCTGAAGTGGTACGCGTCGAGCGCGCCGTCCGCGCGGCGTAGCGCGCGGCCGAATTTCTCGGCCATGTCGTCGTCGGACAGGTAGGTGATATGACCGATCATTCTTGCGACACGCAGGCCGCGCTTCGGCTTCACGTCGTGCGCGTAGTAATTGCCGCCGTGAAAGTCGGGGTCGGACAGGATGGCCGAGCGGGCGACCTCGTTGAACGCGATGTTCTGCGCGGAGAGCTTGGGCGTCGACGCGATGTCGATGCAGTGCGCGACCCGCTCCGGGTACATCAGGCTCCATGCGAGCGCCTGCATGCCGCCGAGGCTGCCGCCCATCACCGCCGCGAAGCGCTCGATGCCGAACGCATCGGCGACGCGCGCCTGCGCGTGCACCCAGTCTTCGACGGTCAGTACCGGGAAACGCGCGCCGTAGGGCGTGCCGGTGGTGGGGTCGACGCTCATCGGGCCGGTGGAGCCGAAGCACGAGCCGAGATTGTTCACGCCGATCACGAAGAAGCGGTCGGTGTCGAGCGGCTTGCCGGGGCCGACCATGTTGTCCCACCATCCGGTGCTGCGCGGGTCGTCCGCGTAGACACCCGCGACGTGGTGCGACGCGTTGAGCGCATGGCACACCAGCACCGCGTTGGAGCGCGCGGCGTTGAGCTCGCCGTAGGTTTCGACGACGAGCTGATAGTTGCCGAGGACGCTGCCGTTCTGCAGGCGCAGCGGCTCGGCGAAGTGCATGGTCTGTGGAGCGACGATGCCGATCGATTCCATTCGTTCCGCCTCTATAGGACTGGGCGGCTAAACGGCGTCGGCGAGGCGCGGGAGTCGAAGGTGCGCGGCTGACGACCTCTTTAGCCGCATTTGTAGTGAACCGCCGGGATGGATACCCCGGCTGGTTCGCGCGCCCGCAATCGAGTCAGCAAATCGGCGCGTTTCCGACATGTCGCCTGGTGGCGGCAGTCGCAGTCGAAGGAGTATATCGGAAATCAGGTGATGCGCGTGGCGGCCCGCAGATCGACAGCCTGCCGGGCGGATGTCTCCAACCGCCTCCGGTGCGGGCGCCGCGCCGGACGGACACGCCCGGCGCCAGGCCGGTGGCGGGTGTCGGCGGTGTGCGGCCACCGCGACCTCGCATCACCAGCGGTACTTCGCCGCGAATTCTCCCTTGACCATCATGTAGTCGGACAAGTTGGCCTCGACGCCGAAGCGGGCCGATACCGCGAAGCGCTTCGAAACCTGCCCCGTCGCGCCGAGTCGGAACGCGGCACGGCCGCAGGAAAAAGCCTTTCATGAAGAAGTCTTGGTTCAGTGCAGCGCGGATGATCGGGACGTTTGCGTTGCTTCGTGCGGCCGCTGCGCATGGCGGTGTGCGGAACGACAAGCGCTTTTCCGTCGACGATGACGCCGGCACGCATGGATGAGTGCCCGCGCATCGGCGGATGACCGATGCGCGTGGCGCACATGGCGCGCGTCGCGTGGTTACTGATTTCGGTTGAAGGGGTGTTCGGGTGGGTGAGAGGTGCGATGTAAAAAGGACTGCGAATTATTGTGTGCGACGGAGCAGGCGCTGTTGATTCGCACGGGCCAGGCTATCCGGGCTCGCGGGCGGATGGCTGTTACCGCTCACGCCGAGGCATGAGATAGATACGCGGGTCGACGCCGTGCTCGTGCCGAGCCGAGCCGAGCGGCTCGTCTAGCGCGTTCGGCGGCGTGGCAGGGGATGCGTTTGCGGGACCGAGCGCCGCACGCGCATCACTGCAGGATCAGCTGCAAGTGAGCATCGGCCTGTGCACCGGGCGGCTGCCGGAACCCGCTCTTCGCAAAGCGGTGCCAGCGGCCGATCACGTAGCTGACGAGCAGGCTCGCGCGCGCGGCGGGATCGTAGTCCGCCGGCAGCGGCACGGCGGTGGCCGCACCGGCTTGCGGCGTGTCGGCCTCCATCCGCGCAACCCGCAGGCACTGCTTGACGGTCGCCTCGATCCGGTCGAGCAGCTGGTTCACGCGCTCGGTGAGGCGTTCGTCCTCGCCGACCAGCGCTTCGCCCGTCAGCACGCGCGTCATCCCGGGATTCTTTGCGGCGAAGTTGAGCATCGTCAGCGCAATCGCGCGCGCCTGCAGCACACCGTTCGGCTCCTTTGCGACGATCTGGTTGACGAGTCCTAACAGGGCCTGCTCGATGAATTCGATCAGACCTTCGTACATCTTCGCCTTGCTGGCGAAGTGCCGATACAGCGCGGCTTCCGACACGTCGAGCCGGGCCGCGAGCGAGGCGGTGGTGATCTTTTCGGGTTTGGGTGCTTCGAGCATCGACGCGAGCGTCTGCAGGATATGCACGCGGCGTTCGCCCGGCTTCGGACGCGCGCGGGGGCGGGAGGTTTTGTCTGAGTCGTCCGCGGTGGCGGTTACGGCCGGATCCTGCGGGTGAGTCGGTTGCATTTTTGTCGCCCCGATCGAGTGCCCAATCGCAGCGATTTTAACGAATCAATGCGGCGATCGACATAGTGCGGCCGGCCGAAGCCCGGCCGGTGGTCGGGCAGGTGCCCGGTAATCCAGATGGTTTGGATGCCGAGCCGCTTGTAGCGCTTCAGGTGGCTGCGGGTGTCTTCGACCAGGATCGCGTCGGAAAGGCGCACCCGGGCGTCGCGCATCGCGCGGCGCAGCATCGCCGCATCGGGCTTCGCGCGCCAGGCGCGGCGGTCGCGCATGTGTTCGATCGCGATCACCCGCTCGAACAGGCGCTCGATCTTCAGTTCGTGCAGGACGTCCCGCGCATAGGCCTCGGGCGCGTTGGTCAGGATGATCTTGCGGCCGGGCAGCGCGGCGACGAGCCGGGCCAGCCCGCGTTCCGCCCGCACCATCGACGGCAGGTCGGCGAACGTGTGGACGACATCCAGGAAGTCGTGCGGATCGATCGGGTGATGCCGTGCGAGGCCGAGCAGCGCGGCGCCGTAGCGGTGCGTGTAGTGGGTGCGCAGGTAGTCGGCCTGTGTGCGTTCGACCTGCAGCGCATCGATGATGTACTGCGTCATCGCCCGGTTGATTTCCGGGAAAATCGCGTACGACGCGTGGTGCAGCGTGTTGTCGAGGTCGAACAGCCAGACCGGGCGGCCCGGCGGCGGGCGGCGGCGCGACGCGCGGGCCGCCCGCTGCCGCACCGCGGAAGGTGCGCCGGACGGAGCCGGGACGGGACGGGACGACGCGCGGCGCGCGTTCAATGCGAACGGATCATCGTGCCGAACGGCTGCTCGGTCAGGATTTCGAGCAGCAGCGAGTGCTCGATCCGGCCGTCGACGATGTGGACCGACTTGACGCCGCTCTTCGCCGCGTCGAGCGCCGACGAGATCTTCGGCAGCATGCCGCCCGAGATCGTGCCGTCCTCGAACAGCGCGTCGATCTCGCGGGCCGACAGATCGGTGAGCAGGTTGCCTTCCTTATCCATCACGCCGGGGATGTTCGTCATCATCACGAGCTTCTCGGCGTTCAGCACGGTGGCGAGCTTGCCTGCGACGAGATCGGCGTTGATGTTGTACGACAGGCCGTCCTCGCCGAAGCCGATCGGCGAGATCACCGGGATGAACGCGTCGTCCTGCAGCGCCTTCACGACGGCCGGGTTGATCGCGTCGACTTCGCCGACCTGGCCGATATCGACGTACTGGCCGGGGTTGTCGCGGTCCGGCATCATCAGCTTGCGCGCGTGGATCAGGCCGCCGTCCTTGCCCGTCAGGCCGACCGCTTGGCCGCCGAAGTGGTTGATCAGCGTGACGATGTCCTGCTGCACCTCGCCGCCCAGCACCCACTCGACGACTTCCATCGTCTCCTCGTCGGTGACGCGCATGCCCTGGATGAAGGTGCCCTGCTTGCCGATCTTCTTGAGCGCCTGGTCGATCTGCGGGCCGCCGCCGTGCACGATCACCGGATTGATGCCGACCAGCTTGAGGAGAATCACGTCGCGCGCGAAGCCTTGCTTGAGCCGCTCTTCGGTCATCGCGTTGCCGCCGTACTTGATCACCACGGTCTTGCCGTGATACCGGCGGATGTAAGGCAGCGCTTCCGCGAGGATTTCGGCTTTCAGCGTGGGGGCGATCTGCGAGAGGTCGATAGGCTCGGACATGGCGGCGGCTCAGGCTGGGAACGGTTGAAACAGGCGGAATTGTACAGGACTGGCGCACTGCAGCATGCGGTTTTTAGCCATCCGGCCGAACCGGCGGAACGCTTGGCCAGACTGGCTTTGGCGCGAAGAAAAGGGTGCGATCGACCGGGCGGCGGGCGGGCAATTTGCGTCCGCCGCGCTATGCTTGTAGCGAAGCCTTCGCCCACCCCTCGATCCTGCCCATTCGCGATGACCGGACCCGCCGCCGCCCCCGCCCTTGCCAGCAAGCGCTGCCCGCGCTGCGGCCGTTCGTTCGACTGCGGCGCCCGCACGCAGCCGTTCTCGTGCTGGTGCATGGCGATGCCGAGCCTGCCGCCGGGCGCGCAGCCGGCCACCGGTGGGCGCTGCCTGTGCCCGGAGTGCCTCGCGGCCGACATCGCCCGGCACGTCTCGGCGGAACGCGGCTAGGAGGTAAACTCTCGGGATGCAACGAATCCGAATCATTACCACCGGCCGGGTCAACCTGAGCCATCTGTTCTGGCTGCGCAATCTGGCGATCATCGGGCAACTCGTTACGATTGCCGTCGTCCAGGCCTATTTCGGCGCGCATCTGCCGCTGCCCGCGATGCTGATGGTGATCGCGCTCGAGATCGTCTTCAACGCGCTCACCTGGGTGCGGGTGCTGCGCGCGCGGCCCGAGACCAACTTCGAACTGCTCGGCCAGCTGTGGGTGGATCTCGGCGCGCTGTCCGCGCTGCTGTTCCTGTCGGGCGGCACCACCAATCCGTTCGTTTCTCTGTACCTGCCGTCGCTCGCGATCGCCGCCGCCGTGCTGCCGTGGCACCTGATGATCTGGCTCGCGGCGTTCGCGGTGGCCTGCTATCTGGCGCTCGGCTTCGATTCCGTGCCGCTCAACATGGATAACCCGGCGAACCTGTTCGATTATTTCCGGGCGGGCATGTGGGTGAACTTCATGGTGAGCGTCGGCCTCATCGCGTGGTTCGTCGCACGGATGTCGAGCGCGCTGCGCCAGCGCGACGCGGCGCTCGGCGACGCGCAGCAGCTGCTGCTGCGCGACGAGCGCGCGGTCGCGCTCGGCGTGCAGGCCGCCACCGTCGCGCACGAAATGAGCACGCCGCTGTCGACGATCGCGATGCTGACCGAGGAGCTGCGCGACGCCGCGCGCACGGACCCGGGGCTCGCGCGCTACGAAGCCGACCTGAAGGTGCTCGAGGAGCAGATGGCGCAATGTACGTCGGCGCTCGCGCGGCTGCGGAGCCGCGCATCGGAGCCGGCCAGCCGGCAGCCGGTCGCGGCCTGGCTCGATACGTTCGTCCAGCACTGGCGGCTGCGCCACCCGCATGTCCAGTTCGAGCAACTGGGCGCGCAGCCGGCGGGCGTTGCGCTGGACGACACCGTCGCCGCGGGCCAGATCCTGACGATCCTGCTCGACAATGCGGCCCGCGCGAGCCGCGATCGCGTTACGCTGGCGGCGAAGCTCGTGCACGACGGCGCGCGCGACGAAATCGAGTTCGAGGTATGCGACAACGGCCCCGGCATTCCGGCCGCGCTGCGCGATTCGCTGGGCGCGATGCCGGTGGACAGCACGCAGGGCGGCCACGGCGTCGGCCTGTACCTGGCGTTCAGCGCGGCGGCGCGGCTGGGCGGCTCGATCGAGCTGGCCGATGCGCCGCCGCGTGCGGGGGGAGCCGCCGCCGGACGCGGCACCCGCGCCTGCCTGAGGCTGCCGGTGGTGCGTCATGTTGCCGCGAGCCGGGCCCAGCCATACCCATCACATACGACACACGCAGACCAGACGGAGAACCACAGATGAGCGACAACAACTTCCTCGTGATCGACGACAACGAAGTGTTCGCCGGCACGCTCGCGCGCGGGCTGGAGCGCCGCGGCTACGCGGTCCGGCAGGCGCACAACAAGGACGCGGCGCTCAAGCTCGCCGGCGCCGAGAAATTCGAGTTCATCACGGTCGACCTGCATCTCGGCGAGGATTCGGGCCTGAGCCTGATCGCGCCGCTCTGCGACTTGCAGCCGGACGCGCGCATCCTCGTGCTGACCGGCTACGCGAGCATCGCGACCGCCGTGCAGGCGGTGAAGGACGGCGCCGACAATTACCTCGCGAAGCCCGCGAACGTCGAATCGATCCTGGCTGCGCTGCAGACCAACGCGAGCGAGGTGCAGGCGGAGGAGGCGCTCGAGAATCCGGTCGTGCTGTCGGTCGACCGGCTCGAATGGGAGCACATCCAGCGCGTGCTGTCGGAGAACAACAACAACATCTCGGCGACCGCGCGCGCGCTCAACATGCATCGCCGCACGCTGCAGCGCAAGCTCGCGAAGAAGCCGGTCCGGCAGTAACCCTCGGCGCACCGGCGAAAAAAGGGCGGTCCCGCGAGGGGCCGCCCTTTTTCGCTGCCGCGCCGCGCCGTTACAGCACGTAGCGCGACAGATCCTCGTCCTGCGAGACCTCGCCGAGCGCGCGATCGACGTACGCGCCGTCGATCGTGACGCGCGTGCCGGCATGATTGCCCGCGGAGAACGACACTTCCTCGAGCAGCTTCTCGATGACCGTGTACAGGCGGCGCGCGCCGATGTTCTCGGTCTTTTCGTTGACCGAGAACGCGATCTCGGCCAGCCGGCGGATGCCGTCCTCGGCGAAGTCGAGCTGCACGTCTTCCGTTTCGAGCAGTGCCTGGTATTGCTTGACGAGACTCGCGTCGGTCGCGACCAGGATCGACTCGAAATCCTTCACCGACAGCGATTCGAGTTCGACCCGGATCGGGAAGCGGCCCTGCAGCTCGGGGATCAGGTCGCTCGGCTTCGCGAGGTGGAACGCGCCGCTCGCGATGAACAGGATGTGGTCGGTCTTCACCATCCCGTACTTGGTGTTGATCGTCGTGCCTTCGACGAGCGGCAGCAGGTCGCGCTGCACGCCCTGCCGCGACACTTCGCCGCCGCCGCCCTCATGGTTGCGCGACGCGATCTTGTCGATTTCGTCGAGGAACACGATGCCGTTCTGCTCGACGTTCTGCACGGCCTTCGTCTTCACTTCCTCGTCGTTCAGCATTTTCCCCGCTTCCTCGTCGGTGAGGAGCTTCAGCGCTTCGCTGATCTTCACCTTGCGGCGGGTCTTCTTCGCGTTGCCGATGTTCGAGAACATCGAGCGGATCTGCTCGGTCATCTCTTCCATGCCCGGCGGCGCCATGATGTCCATGCCGACTTGGGGCTGCTCGAGATCGAGTTCGATCTCCTTGTCGTCGAGCTGCCCTTCGCGCAGGCGCTTGCGGAACGTCTGGCGGGTCACGTTGTTGTCGTCGTTCGCGTTCTCGCTGCTCGCGCCGAAGCCCACCGCGCGCGGCTGCGGCAGCAGGATGTCGAGGATCCGGTCTTCCGCCTGGTCCTGCGCCTTGGTGCGCACCTTGCGCATTTCCGTTTCGCGGGTCTGCTTGACGGAGATCTCGATGAGATCGCGCACGATGCTGTCGACGTCGCGGCCCACGTAGCCGACCTCGGTGAACTTGGTCGCCTCGATCTTAATGAACGGCGCATCCGCGAGCTTGGCGAGGCGGCGCGCGATCTCGGTCTTGCCGACGCCCGTCGGCCCGATCATCAGGATGTTCTTCGGCGTGATTTCCTGGCGCAGCGGCTCGGCGACCTGCTGACGGCGCCAACGGTTGCGCAATGCCACTGCGACGGCCTTCTTCGCCTTCGCCTGGCCGATGATGTGCTTGTCGAGTTCCGAGACGATCTCGGCAGGGGTCATGGTGCTCATTGATGCGCGTCCTTACTCGATGGTCTCGATGATGCGGTTGTGATTCGTGTAGATACACATGTCGCCCGCGATCGCGAGCGACTTTTCGACGATTTCGCGCGGGGACAGATCGGTATTCTCGGCGAGCGCACGCGCGGCGGCCTGCGCATACGAACCGCCCGAACCGATCGCGCAGATCCCCTCTTCGGGGTCGAGCACATCGCCGTTGCCGGTGATGACGAGGGTGGTGGTCGCATCGGCGGCGATCAGCATCGCCTCGAGGCGGCGCAGCATGCGGTCGGTGCGCCAGTCCTTCGCCAGCTCGACGGCGGAGCGGGTGAGGTTGCCCTGGTGTTTTTCGAGTTTCGCCTCGAAACGGTCGAGGAGCGAGAACGCATCGGCCGTGCCGCCGGCGAAGCCGACGAGCACCTGGTTGTTGTAGATGCGCCGCACCTTGCGCGCGCCGCCCTTCATGACGATATTGCCGAGCGTCACCTGGCCGTCTCCGCCCAGCGCGACCTTGTCGCCGCGCCGCACGGAAACGATCGTCGTGCCGTGAAATTGCTCCATCTGCGTTCCTTCAGAAAAACGGGGAAGACGCGGGGCGCGCGAGCGCCGCCGCTGGAATGACGATGCGCGGCGCGGGAAGCCCGCTCGACGCGCATGGTCTTCATTTTAGGGCTTGCGCCGCGATATCAAGAGCGTGGGCGGCCGGGGGCGGCCAGAAAAAGAAAAAGCGCGCGGCAGGCCGCGCGCTTTCATTCGAAGCAGCGTGTCGTGGCGCGGGCGGCGCGCCGGGGGCGGTCAGTCGCCGAACAGCTTCTGGCGCAACTCGCGGCGCTCCTGCGCCTCGAGCGACAGCGTGGCCGTCGGACGGGCGAGCAGACGCGGGATGCCGATCGGCTCGCCGGTCTCTTCGCACCAGCCGTAATCACCCGATTCGATGCGAGCGAGCGACTGTTGAACCTTCTTGAGAAGCTTGCGCTCGCGATCGCGCGTACGCAATTCGAGCGCGTGCTCCTCTTCGATCGTCGCGCGATCGGCAGGATCCGGCACGATGACCGTTTCGCGCAGGTTCTCGGTCGTCTGACCCGCATTGTGGAGAATTTCCGCCTGCAATTGTTCGAGCCGAGCTTTGAAGAACGCGAGCTGATCCGCATTCATGTAATCCTTATCGCTCATCTTCAGGATTTCGGCTTCGGTCAAGAGTTTCTTCGTCATCTGCTTGCTTCTTCAATGTGCGACAAATCGGCAGATATTGCCTGCACTTTGGGATTACCCGCAACAGGCCTTGCAATTATTTGCTATTGCGCCGGGGCGGGGCCGAAAGCCTCTGGATACCGGTTTCCATCATCCAGGTCCCCCTGGTGCCGGATTGCGCGCGCACTGCCCGGTGTGCAGTGCGGCACGTCGCAACGATCGCGGCCGGGTGACAGTCACGGTCTCGGACGCCGTTGCGATGCTCCGATTCATCATGCAAGAACCGGGCCTATCGTTGCTATTCTCCAGTGGGCACGTATTGTAACTGAATCGCAAGCCCGTACCGTATCGGGTCGATCCCCCGCCGGCGAGGCCGGCATCCTGAAAATATAACCTGCAAATCACGAAAAAGCGATGACGCGCGTGACACCTGCCGAATGGGCCTGGGCGGCCGCTGCGGCGGCGCACCCGAACGGCACCCGGCAGGCGCGCGCGGGGGTCACGCGAGGCAGGCGTCCAGGCCGTCGGTGATCAGGTCCTGCGGCAGATCGATGCCGATGAAGACCATCTTGTTGGTCTTCTTCTCGACCGGCAGCCATTTGGCGGCGAGATCGCTCCCCATCATCTGGTGCACGCCCTGGAACACCACCTTGCGGTCGACGCCCTTCATGTACAGCACGCCCTTGTAGCGCAGCATCCGTTCGCCGTAGATCTGCAGGATACCGCCCAGGAAATCTTCGAGCTTGTTCGGATCGAACGGCCGGTCGTTGCGGTAGACGAACGACTTGATCTTGTCGTCGTGATGCGCGTGATGGTGGTTGTGATGCGCGTGGCCGTGATCGTGGTCGCAATGGCCGTGATCGTGATCGCAATGCGCGTGATCGTGCCCATGATCGTGGTCATGATGCGCATGGTCGTGGTCGTCTTCCGCGAGGAAGTCCGGGTCGATCTCGAGCTTCGCGTTCAGATTGAAGCCGCGCAGGTCGAAGATCTCCTTGATGTCGGCCTCGCCGAAATTGACGATCTTCACGGCGGCCTTCGGATTCATGTGCAGCACGCGGTGCCTGAGCGCCGCGACCGTCTGGTCGTCGACCAGGTCGGCCTTCGTGATGAACAGCCGGTCGGCGAAGCCCACCTGGCGCTGCACGACTTCGTGCTCGTCGAGCTGCGCGTTCGCATGCTTGGCGTCCACCAGCGTGATGATCGCGTCGAGCAGGAAATCGTCGGCGATTTCGCTGTCGATGAAGAAGGTTTGCGCGACGGGGCCCGGATTCGCGAGGCCGGTGGTTTCGATCACGATGCGGTCGAAGTCGAGCTTGCCGTCGCGCTTCTTCGCGGCGAGATCGCCGAGCGCGCGGGCCAGATCGCCGCGGATCGTGCAGCAGATGCAGCCGTTGCTCATCTGGATGATCTGCTCGTTCGAATCCTGCACGAGGATTTCGTTGTCGATGTTCTCTTCGCCGAACTCGTTCTCGATCACGGCGATCTTCATGCCGTGCGGTTCGTTCAGGATGCGCTTGAGCAGCGTCGTCTTGCCGCTGCCGAGAAAGCCGGTAAGGATGGTGACGGGAATGGCCATGTCGATCGCCTGTGGTTCGTGAAACGGGGTCAAAACCGAAGTGGAGCGCGAGGCCCCGGCGCGCAATGCGCGAGCGTACAACCAATTATTGAAACACACCTGTCAAGCCCCTGCCCTTCGGCCGGATGGCCGGCGGGCGGCTGGCTGCAACATCGGGGCGGTTATGCGATTTGCAACAGCAGGCCTTTCAGATATTCGCCTTCCGGGAACGCGGTCAGCAGCGGATGGTCGACGCCCGCGCCGAGCCGTTTGAGGATCCGGGCGTCGACGCGTGCGTCGGCCGCCGCGCCCGCGACGATCTTCTGGAACAGGTCCATGTCGATCGCGCCCGAGCACGAGTACGTGAACAGCAGGCCGCCCGGGCGCAGCAGCTTGAAGCCGCTCAGGTTGATGTCCTTGTACGCGCGGGCCGCGCGGTCGACGTGCTCGCGCGACGGCGCGAACTTCGGCGGATCGAGCACGATGAGGTCGAAGCGCTCGCCGTCGTCGACCAGGCGGCGCAGCGTCTTGAACGCATCGGCGTCGAGCCATTCCGCCCGCGCGGGGTCGAAGCCGTTCGCGTCGACGTTCTGCCGGGCCAGCGCGAGCGCGTCGCCGGACGAGTCGATCGACACCACCCGCTTCGCGCCGCCCTTGAGCGCGGCCAGCGAGAAGCCGCCGGTATAGCAGAAGCAGTTGAGCACGTCGCGATCGCGCGCGTACTGGGTGACGAGCGCGCGGTTGTCGCGCTGGTCGACGTAGAAGCCCGTCTTGTGGCCGTTCGGCACGTCGACGTGATAGCGCACGCCGTGCTCGGCGGCGATCAGCGTCGCGGGCGGCGGATCGCCCGCCAGCACGCCGGTGATCTGCTCGAGTCCTTCCTTTTCGCGGATCGACACGTCCGAGCGTTCGTAGACGTTCGGGCAACCGGTCGCGCCGACCAGCGCGTCGACGATCGCGGTCTTCCACATCTCGACGCCGGCGGCCATGAACTGGCAGACCAGCTGGCCGCGCTGCGCTCCGCCGCCGGCCGCGTCGCCGCCTTCGCTCGGCGCGCCGTCCGCGAGGTAGTAGTCGACGATCAGCCCGGGCAGCCCGTCCGCCTCGCCGAACACGAGCCGTACGGCGCCCGTGTCGCTGACCATCGCCTGCCGGTGCGCGAACGCGCGCTGCACCCGGCGCTTGAAGAACGCGTGATCGATCGGCTCGGCCTCGTCGAAGCTCCACGCGCGCACGCGGATCTGCGACTGCGGGCTATATGCGCCGCGCGCGAGGAAGCGGCCGTCATGCGCGCGCACGATGACGGTCGCGCCGGACGCGGGCTTGCCGTCGACCCGGTCGATCGCGTTCGCGTAGACCCACGGATGGCGGCGCAGCAGGGATTTGTCTTTCGACGGTTTGAGCGTAACGGTTTGCATGTCGTAATCGAAAGGCCGCGTCGGACGCGGCGGGTAGATCGGGGAATCCCGGCGGGCAGCGCGTCAGTCGCGCTTTTTCGCGCGCGGATGGGCGCTGTCGTAAATCTTGGCGAGATGCTGGAAATCGAGCGACGTGTAGACCTGCGTCGCCGAAATGCTCGCGTGGCCCAGCAGTTCCTGCACGGCGCGCAGGTCGCCGCTCGACTGCAGCACGTGGGTCGCGAACGAATGGCGCAGCACGTGCGGGTGCACGTTCGCCGGGATCCCGGCCGACAGCGCGGCGCGCTTCACGCGCTCGCGCACGACGTTCGGCGACATCCGGTTGCCGCGCACCGACAGGAACAACGGATGCGGATCGTGTCTCACGAGCGTGTCGCGCACCGCGAGCCATGCATCGAGCGCGTCGATCGCCTTGCGGCCGACCGGCACCTTGCGCTCCTTGTTGCCCTTGCCGCGCACGGTGACTTCCTTCTCGGCGAGGTCGAGCCAGCCGGCGGAACGATAGCCGTCCGCGTGCGCGTACACGACGTCGAGCCCGACCAGCTCCGCGAGACGCAGCCCCGACGAATAGAACAGCTCGAGGATCGCATGGTCGCGCAGACCTTCCGCGGTATCCGGCGGCGGGGCTTCCATCAGCCTGTTCGCGTCGTCGACGGACAGCGCCTTCGGCAGCGTTTTCGGGCGTTTCGGCGCGCGCACGGCGGCGACCGGGTTCGCGGCCATCTCGACGTGCTGCGCGTACCAGCGGTAGAACGCCCGCCAGGCCGACAACCGGTGCGAGATCGAACGGGCCGACAGCCCGCCCGCGTGTGCGCGGGCGACGGCGCCGCGCATGTCGACGGCGGTGAGACCGGCGAGCGGGCGGCCGCCCGCGACCCGGTTCAGCTCGTCCAGCTCGTGCGCATACCCGCGCAGCGTGTGATCCGACAGCTGCCTGATGTGCTTCAGGTGCGACAGGTAGGCGGCGACCGGATCGTCGTTCATGGTGAGGGTTTCAGTGCGGCAGCAGGCGCGTGAGCGCCGCGCTCGCGAGCGTGCCGATCTGCGTCAGGAAATCGGTGCCCATGCCGTCGTGGAAACGCCGGGCATCCGGCGAGCCGAGCACCAGCAGGCCGAACGAACCGGTTTCGTCGCCGGCCGCGGGCGTGCGCAGCGCGATCAGTGCGATCGATTCCGCATGGCCGCTTGCGGCCGGCGGCTCGCCGCTGTCCACCGCGGCGGACGCCGACGCGGCGACCGGCTCGAGCCATTGCGCCGCCTCGAAACCGGTGTTCGCGCCGCAGTACGGCGTCGACAGGCTGTTGGCGAACAGCCGCACCTCCTCGCCGACATGGCGCGCGAATTCGGCCTGCGAGTACGCGTCGGCGACATCCCAGAGCCGCAGCGCGGTCTGCGGCACGTCGAATACTTCGGCGAGGCCGTCGGCGATCGCCCGCGGCAGCGCATACGGGTCGCGCTCGGCGATCACGCGCGCTGTCCAATGGTTGAACTTCGCGGCGAGCCCGTCGTTCTCGTGGCCGTAGCGCAGCAGTTCGGCGAGGCGCCGTTCGAGATGCTTGTTCTTGTCGCGCAGCATCTCCATCTGGCGCTCCTGCAGCGAGATGGCCGCCTTGCCGTGCGGGTTCGCGAGGCGGACGGTGGCGAGCAATTCCGCGTGCTGGGCGAAAAATTCGGGGTTGGCGAGCAGGTAGTCGGCGACTTCACGATCGTTCATGGCGCTCTTTCGGGGCGGATAAGGGGTCAGACAGTCAGCTCGATCACGCCTTCGAAGACGGTCGTAGCGGGCCCGGCCATCAACAGCGGCGCGGCTTCGTTGCTGGCGCCGTCCCACGAGATCGTGAGCGGACCGCCGTGGGTATGCGCGGTGACGGGGGAATCGAGCCGTCCGCGCCGGATGCCGGCCGCGACCGCGGCGCACGCGCCGGTGCCGCACGCGAGCGTTTCGCCGGCGCCGCGTTCATAGACGCGCAGCTTCACTTCGCGGCGCGACACGATCTGCATGAACCCGGCGTTCACGCGGCGCGCAAAGCGCGGGTGACGCTCGATCGCGGGGCCGTCCGCCAGGACCGGGAAGGCTTCGACGTCGTCGACGATCTGCACGGCGTGCGGATTGCCCATCGACACCGCCGAGATCCAGTGCGTCGCACCATTGACGTCGAGGGGCCAGAGCGTATCGGCGCCTTCGCGGCGGCCTTCGAGGCCGTGCGTGTCGAACGGGACGCGCGCGGCGTCGAACTCGGGCGCGCCCATGTCGACGACGACCTCGCCGTTGTCCTGCATGGTCAGCGTGATGACGCCGTGCTTCACCTCGACGCGCACGCTGCGCTTGTCGGTGAGCCCCTTGTCGCGGACGAACTTCACGAAGCAGCGCGCGCCGTTGCCGCAGTGCTCGACTTCGCCGCCGTCGCAATTGAAGATCCGGTACTTGAAATCGGCGCCGTCGGCGGACGGCTTCTCGACCAGCAGCAACTGGTCGGCGCCGATGCCGAAATGGCGGTCGGCCAGCGCCCGCACCTGCGCGCCGGTCAGCGTGAGGTCGTGGCTGTAGCCGTCGAGCACGACGAAGTCGTTGCCCACGCCGTGCATCTTGGTAAACGAGAGTTTCATGAGCGCTATTGTAAGCCGCGGCGGGCGCGATCAGTAGAAGCCGGGTTCGCCGGGCGGCCGGGTCTTGAAGCGCTTGTGCACCCAGTAGTACTGCTCGGGGAGCTGCGGAATCTGCTCTTCGAGGAACGCGTTCATCCGGCGCGCGTCGAGATCGTCGTCGCCCGTCGGGTAGTGGTCCCACGGCTTGAAGACCCTGAGCCGGTAGCCCTTGTAGTTCGGCAGCACCTCGCCGATGAACGGCACCACCTGCGCGCGGCCGGTCTTCGCGAGCCGGCCGACCGCCGTCAGCGTGCAGGCAGGCACGCCGAAGAACGGCACGAAGGTCGAATTGCGCAGGCCGTAGTCCATGTCGGCGCCGAGCATCACGGGCTTGCGGTCGCGCAGCCAGCGCAGCACGACGCGCGCGCTGTCGGCGCGGCCGACCATTTCGGCGTCGAAGCGCCCGCGCGCGGCCTTCGCGGCCGCTTCGAGCGTCGGGTTCGAGAACGGCTGGTAGAGCGAGCCGCAGCGGCGATGCAGCGAGTAGTTGAGGAAGATCGAGCCCGCTTCGATACCGACGAAGTGCAGGCCGAGGAACAGGGTCGGCGGCAGGTCGGGATCGCTCAGATCGATCGCGCTATCCACCTCGATCAGCTTTTCCAGCTTCTTCGCGGAGCCGAACCACTGGACGCTGCGCTCCACGTAGCTGCGGATCGCATGGCGGAAATGCTGGCCGGCCACCGCCTCGCGGCGCGCGTCGCTCCAATCCGGGAAGCAGAGTTTCAAATTGATATGTACGATGCGCTTTCGCCGGCTGGGGATTTGATAGAGCAGCCAGCCAAGACCGTCGCCCAGGCGCGCCGTGAAGCCGTAAGGCAGGAGCGCGAGCAGCTTCAGGAAGCCGATGGCGAGCTGCGTGCCGAGACGGCCTAGCATGCGGGACCTCCGTCGATCCGGCGGACCGGCGCGTGACGAACAAGGTTGTGGAGTAGCGGGAAGCACGGCACGAGAGACGCTCTGTGACAATTGGAGAAAGCCGCTATAATACGAGCTTCGCCGAGTTAACTGACAACTTGCGGGGCGAAGCCGATGGACGCTATCAGCGTCTTCGGCGCTGTAATCCGCTAAAGCGTCGCCACTTCAGGCCTCAAGAAGATGGCTACGTGAACGCAACCGTAACCACACAGGAGCCTGACACCGTGGCAAACGATTATCTCTTCACGTCTGAATCCGTATCCGAAGGTCATCCGGACAAAGTCGCCGACCAGATCTCGGATGCGATTCTTGACGCCATCCTCGCGCAAGACAAATATTCCCGCGTCGCCGCCGAAACGCTGTGCAACACGGGTCTCGTCGTGCTCGCCGGTGAAATCACCACGACGGCGAACATCGACTACATCCAGATCGCGCGCGACACCATCAAGCGCATCGGCTACGACAACACCGACTACGGCATCGACTACCGCGGCTGCGCGGTGCTGGTCGCGTACGACAAGCAATCGCCGGACATCGCGCAGGGCGTCGATCGCGCGCACGACAACAATCTCGATCAGGGCGCCGGCGACCAGGGCCTGATGTTCGGTTACGCGTGCGACGAAACGCCCGAGCTGATGCCGCTGCCGATCTACCTGTCGCACCGACTCGTCGAGCGCCAGGCGAACCTGCGCCGCGACGGCCGTCTGCCGTGGCTGCGCCCGGACGCGAAGTCGCAGGTGACGGTCCGCTATGAAAACGGCAAGCCGCACTCGATCGACACGGTCGTGCTGTCGACGCAGCATGCGCCGGACATCGAACTGCCGGCGCTGCGCGAAGCGGTGATCGAGGAGATCATCAAGCCGGTGCTGCCCCTCGACCTGATCAAGGGCGACATCAAGTACCTGGTGAACCCGACCGGCCGCTTCGTGATCGGCGGTCCGCAAGGCGATTGCGGGCTGACCGGCCGCAAGATCATCGTCGACACCTACGGCGGCGCGGCGCCGCACGGCGGCGGTGCGTTCTCGGGCAAGGATCCGTCGAAGGTCGACCGCTCGGCGGCCTATGCCGGCCGCTACGTCGCGAAGAACATCGTCGCGGCAGGCCTCGCGTCGCGCGCATTGATTCAGGTTTCGTACGCAATCGGCGTGGCTGAACCGACTTCGGTCATGGTCAACACGTTCGGCACGGGCCGCGTGTCCGACGCGACGATCACGAAATTGGTCCGCGAACATTTCGACCTGCGTCCGAAGGGCATCATCCAGATGCTCGACCTGCTGCGTCCGATCTATGAGAAGACGGCGGCTTATGGCCACTTCGGCCGCGAAGAGCCGGAATTCTCGTGGGAAGCGACCGACAAGGCGCTGGCGCTCGCGGAAGCCGCGGGTGTCGAGCCGGCCGTGCAGGTCGCCTGACGCGCGGCTCGCAGCCAACAAAAACCCCGGCTTTGCCGGGGTTTTTTTATGGCGGTGACGTGCGGTGCGCCGCCGCGGGGACGCCCCCGGACAACCCGGCGCATGCGCGTTCAGCGGGCGGCGAACGCGAACCAGCCGGAGCTGGCCGCGAGGCGGCGCGGCCGGTTGATGCGGCGCTGCGGCGACGCTCGCCGGGCGGTGAGCATGCGCAGCGACGACGGCTTTTGCAGCAGCGAACGCAGCGCGGTGCGGCGCGCCGCCGCCTGCGCGCTCATCATCGACAGGAACGCATGCAGCCACGCGCGAATACCTTCGAGGCGCAGCGGATGCTGTTGCGTACGCTCGGCGAGTGCCTGCGCCCGCGCGCTGTGGTGGCGCAAGGCTCGCACGATCCGGCGCGGCGCTGACGGCGCGGCGCTCTTGGCGACGCGGCTGAGACGGGAGGTGAGGCGGAAAGGCATGAGAGAAACGCTTCGCTGGTTTGAGACGTCCCGTTAGGGGACGCGAATGTAAAAACGGCCCTGGGCGGCGCGTGTTAAAAATCTTACCGGAAGGCCGGATGCGCCGCGCCCGCCAGAAATGACAGGCTCGCCGAGGCTACAGGCGATTCGTGACGCCCAGAAGTCGCGCTAACCCTCGGGGGCAGCGGGCTCGGGCGGGCTACTGCGGAGTTAGTGGCGGCGGGCCGACCCGCAGTTCCTTTGCGTTACATCAAATCTGTACCGGCACTCAATTCCATGCCGGCAGTGATGCCGCCGCCCGCGCCGATCGGGGCCGTTTTACAATCGAACGATTCACGAAAAATAGCTTGAGCGTCCCATGTCTTCTTTGCAGTCGGAGTCGGTTCACGAACAGGTGAACATGCTGCGCGAGCGCGGCTTTGTGGTGGCGAGGGGACTGGTCGCCCCCGAACGATGCGCGGTGTTGAAGGCGCTGGCCGAACGGCAACTGGGCGAGGCGGCGCAGCCGATCGAATTCGAAGCCGATCTGCGTTACCCCGGTGCGCCGGAGTCGAAGCACGCGCCGGGCGGTCACACGGTGCGGCGGCTGCTCGACGCCTACGCGCGCGATGCGGCCTTCGCGCAGCGGGCGACGGCGCCGGAGATCGCGGCGTGGATGCGGGCGTACTTCGACGAGCAGCCGGTGCTGTCGCGCGCGCATCACAACTGCATGATGACGAAGCATCCCGCGTACGGCAGCCTCACCGGCTGGCATCGCGACGCGCGCTACTGGTCGTTCGAGCGGCCCGACCTGGTGTCGGTGTGGCTGGCGCTGGGGCCGGAGACGAACGCGAACGGCGCGCTCTGGCTGGTGCCCGGCTCGCACAGTGCCGAGTTGGACGCGGCGTGCTTCGACGGCGCCAAGTTCTTCCGCGGCGACCTGCCGGCGAACCGGCGGTGGATCGACCAGGCGGTGTGCCCGGAGCTGGCCGCCGGCGATGTCGTGTTCTTCCATTGCAACACGCTGCATTCGGCGGGACAGAATACGTCGGATCAGGTGAAGTTTTCGCTCGTGTTCACCTACCACGGCGCGAGCAACCGGCCGATCGCGGGTTCCCGTTCGGCGGCGACGCCGGAGGTGCCGTTCTAGGATTCAACGCATCGGCAGGAACGGACCCCGGGCGTACCGCGCGTGGCCTGGATGGTTGAGGCTCGCAGCGAACGCGCAGGGTTCGCCTTTGCGCACGACAGTGAAACGGGCGACGGATCGCCCGCCGCCCGAGCCCTTACGCAGCGGGATTCAGCGCTTGCCGCCCGGCATCGCGACGCCGATCAGTCCGACGAGCGTCGCGACGACGCCGCCCACGATCAGCATGACCGTCTTGTTCGACGGCGAGCCGGTGAAGAATCGCGCGACGTTGTCGTTGATCGAATGAAACGACTGGCCGCCGAAATACAGCAGCACAATACCGCCGACGATGAGCGCAACGGAAATCGCCCGGGTCATGGAAACCTCGCTGGAACGAACAATCAAGACGCCGCAGTGTAGGGGAGCGGCGCTGCGGCGTCCATGCCCGCACGCACATCGTGCAGGTTCGCGCCGCGTTGGCTAACATAGCCGGCCGAGAGTTTCGCCCGGCCGGCCCCATTCGGAGCCGGCCGCACTGTCACGTATTAACCGGGATTTCACATGGCCTACGAAGCAGCTTCCGATCGTTACGCGGACATGCAGTATCGCGTGTGCGGCAAATCAGGACTCAAACTGCCCGCACTGTCGCTCGGCTTGTGGCACAACTTCGGCGACACCACGCCGATCTCGACCCAGCGCGAAATCCTGCGCACCGCGTTCGACCTCGGCATTACCCACTTCGATCTCGCGAACAACTACGGGCCGCCGTACGGCAGCGCGGAAACGAATTTCGGCCGCCTGCTCAAGGAGGACTTCAAGCCATACCGCGACGAGCTGCTGATTTCGTCGAAAGCCGGCTGGGACATGTGGCCGGGCCCGTACGGCAGCGGCGGCGGTTCGCGCAAATACGTGCTCGCGAGCCTCGACCAGAGCCTGCAGCGGATGGGGCTCGACTACGTCGACATCTTCTATTCGCACCGCTTCGATGCGCACACGCCGCTCGAGGAAACGGCGAGCGCGCTCGCAAGCGCGGTGCAGCAGGGCAAGGCGCTGTACATCGGCATCTCGTCGTATTCGGCGACCAAGACCCGCGAGATGGCGAAGCTGCTCGCCGAGTACAAGGTGCCGCTGCTGATTCACCAGCCCGCGTACAACCTGCTCAACCGTTGGGTCGAGCGCGAGCTGTTCGATGCGCTCGACGATACCGGCGCGGGCAGCATCGCCTTCACGCCGCTCGCGCAAGGGTTGCTGACGTCGAAATACCTGAACGGCATTCCGGCCGACGCGCGGATCAACAAGCCGGGCGGCGGGTCGCTGAAGTCCGACCACCTGAGCGAGGACAACCTCGAGCACGTGCGCAAGCTGAACGCGATCGCCGAACGGCGCGGACAGAGTCTGGCGCAGATGGCGCTGGCATGGGTACTGCGCGACGCGCGCGTCAGCTCGGCGCTGATCGGCGCGAGCCGGGCGGAACAGGTGCGGGAAAACGTCGGCGCGCTGAAGAACCTGTCGTTCAGCGCCGAGGAACTGACCGAGATCGACCGCTACGCGACGGAAGGCGGCGTCAATCTCTGGGAAAAGCCGTCCACCGATCAGGCGATCTGACCGGAAAGCGGCAAGAAGCGTGCGCCCGGCCGCAACGAACCGGGCGCGCCGCTAGATCAGCGCGGGCAGCCCTTCCACGAGCAGCACGGCAACCGCGACGCCCAGCATCGCACCGAATACGCGCAGCACGTTATGGCGGAATTCGGTGGCGCAGGGGACCGCGCCAAGGAATAGCGCGCCGGCGAGCGCCATCGGGATCAGCAGGATGAAGTCGGCGATCGTGAAGTATGTGGACATGCTCGTCTCCTTTTTATCTCACCCCGGCCGTTTGCTTGTCGGACGGTTACTTCGAGTATAGGAAACCGCGCGCGGTTTTTCGCTATCCGAACCCTTAAAACATGACGAAAGCGTCGTGATTGCTCGAAATTTTCCAACAATAAGACGACTTGCTTGCCACTGTCTTTCGGATTCCTTTCTGTCTTGAGCGGACACGAAGCGTTCGCCCGAGGAAAAGGCGCGAACGCTTCGTCTCGTCACGCTGCGTTCGCGACTTTTGGTGCGCTGCGGAACACCACGGCGAGCCCCGCGAGAATCGCCACCATGCCGGCCATCGCGAGCGGTTCGAGCCGGTTGCCGAGCCACACCGCATCCATCAGCGCGGTCACGATCGGCACGAGGTAGAACAGGCTCGTTACGTTGACGAGATCGCCTTGCTGCATGAGCCGGTAGAACAGTAGTTGCGCGAACACCGAAATCACGACGCCGAGCCACACGAGCGGCACCGCGAATGCCCAGGTCATATCGAACGCGATCGGCTTGAACGGCGCGATCTCCAGGCACAGGCCGAGGCCGATCGCGTTCTGCAGCGGCAGCACGTCGATCGGCGCCGCCTTCGCGCGCTTCTGCAGCAGCGCGCCGAACGTCATCGCGAGCAGCGCGCCCAGCGCATAGGCGATGCCGGAAGCGGACGCGTTGCCACCGCCGCGGTACACGACCAGACTCAGGCCGGCCAGCGCGAGCGCGAGTCCCGCGAGGCGTGCGCCCGACCAGCGGCGTTCGATCAGCACGAGGGTGAGGATCGGCTGCACGCCGAGCAGCGTTGCAAGCACGCCGGGCGCCAGGCCGCGTTCGAGCGCGAGCAGGTACAGGATCGAGTAGCCGCCCATCAGCAGTACGCCGGTGGCGGCCGCGAGACGACGGTCGCCGGGCGCGGGCAGCCAGCGCCGCCGTGCCAGCGACAACGGCAGCAGGACCAGCGAGGCGAGCGTGAAGCGCGCGATCAGGAAGGCGAAGGCGGACGCATGCCGCAGGCCGAGTTCAGCGAAGATCGCGCCGCTGCTCCACAGCAGCACGAAGAGCGATGTCGCTCCATACGCGACGAGCGCGCGTTTGACGGAAATCATTGAGGTTCACCTGTCGAGTGAATCGGGAGAGGCCGGACGTGCGGAGGCTGTGCGCGATGCGCACCGGACGGCAACGAACGGAATCGGCAGGAAGCCGCGCGGCGGTTAGCCGAGCAGCGCCGCGGGCGGCGGCGGCGCGCCGACGTGCGGCGGGGCGACAGGCGGAGGTGCGGCGGGATGCGCGCGCGCACGCAGCAGCCCCGCGAGGGGCGAGTGCGAAACGGCTTGTGCGGGCGCGGCGGATTTCATCGAAGCGGCAGGCTGCGGTGGACGACAAGGCTCGAGATTAGTGCATCGCGGCTTGCGCGGCAATCGGTGCTGTCGGCGCTCAGGCCGCGCCGCGGCGCTCGCGGCCGCGCAGCCACGCCGACGCGGCGAGGCCGACGGCGAGCAGCGCGGTCACCAGGCCGGCTACGCCGGGCCAACCGCCCGCGCTCCAGGCGTGGCCGCCGAACGACCCGACGAGACTCGATCCGAGGTAATACGCGAGCAGATACAGCGCGGCGGCCTGCCCCTTGCCTTCGTGCGCGAGGCGGCCGACCCAGCCGCTCGCGACCGCGTGCCCGGCGAAGAAGCCGAACGTCACGCACGCGATGCCCGCGGCGATCGCGGCGACGGGCTGCAGCATCGTCAGCGCGACGCCGGCCAGCATGATCAGCATGCTCGCGATCAGCACGCGTCCGCGCCCGAGCGTATCGGCCAGCCGGCCCGACCACGGCGATGCGACGACACCCAGCAGATACACGACGAAGATCGCGCCGGCGGTGGACTGGCTCAGGCGGTAAGGCGGTGCGAGCAAGCGGTACCCGAGGTAGTTGTAGAGCGTGACGAAGCTGCCCATCAGCACGAAGGCCATCAGGAACAACACCGGGAGTTCGCGCCGTTGCGTGAGGTGCCGCGCGAGCGCCGCGCGGTGATGCGCGAGGCCGAGGCCGCGGCGCGGGGCGAAGTGGCGCGACGCGGGCAGCAGCGCGCGGAAGGCGAGCATCGCCCCGAGACCGAGCACGCCGATCGCGCCGACCGCGGCCCGCCACGACAGCAGGTCGGTCAGCACGCCGGTGATGACGCGCCCGGCCATCCCGCCGATCGCGGTGCCGCCGACATAGAGGCCCATCGCGAGCCCGAGCCCCTCGGGCGCGACTTCTTCGGCGAGATAGGCCATCGCGACCGCCGGCACGCCGCCGAGCGCGAGTCCGGTCAGCAGGCGCAGGACCAGCAACTGATGCCAATGCGGCGCGAACGCCGCGCCGAGCGTCAGCAGCGCGGACACGGTCAGCGACGCGGTCATCAGCCGGGCGCGGCTCAGGCCTTCCGAAACGAAGCCCGCGACGAACACGGCGAACGCCAGCGCGGCCGTGGCGAGCGACAGCGCGAGGCTGCTTTGTGCGGGACTCACGCCGAATGTGGTCGAGAAGGCGGGCAAGAGCGGCTGCACGCAGTAGAGCAGCGAGAAGGTGGCATAGCCGGCGAACAGCAGGGCGACGCTGGCACGCCAGTAAGCGCGGGAGCCGCGCTCGAGGTACGGCGGGGAAGCGGATCCGGAGGACGTGGGCGAGGCGGGCGGCGGGCAAGCGGCGTCGGGCCGCCGCGCTTCGGGTGAAGCGGTCACGCTGGATCTCCGTGCGAGAGGGCGAATCGGGACGGCTCGCTGTTCCCCGAGCGGCGCGACGGGGCGGCCCGGGTTCAGGCGGGCCGTCACAATCCTCAGGGTATGATGATGCGAAACCGTCGCGCAAGCGCGTCGTTCACGCAGTGGCTGAATGGAGACATCCGAAAGAAATAGCGCACCATGCGGCGCTATTTTTTCTTTTCGCGATGCCATAAACGGTTAACAATGGGATACGCGCAGCCGTCGTCGCACGGGCTGCGCGGGTCTTGTATTTCCAGGCCGGGCACCATGCCGGCCGGCTTTGAAAGCGGGGAAACATCATGCATGTCGGTTCGATTGTCTGCACCACCCATATCGCAGTGCCGAAAGGCGCGCGCGGCATCGTCCAGCGCATCCTGGGGGACATGGCGATGGTGACCTGGTACGCGGGCGTACCCGGCGATTCCAAGGAGCTCAATACCGAGCCGTTCTTTCTCGAGGATCTGATCGACACCGGCGAATCCGTGCTGCCGGCGGGCGCGGCGCTGCACTGAGCGCTCGTCTTTCGGCCCCGCGCGCGGCACAATGCGGGGCATGAACGACGCCACTTCCGAACCATCCGCAGCCGGCGCCAGCACCGGCTTGCCTTTTGCCGGTCTCACGCCCGAGTGCGTGCTCGATGCGCTCGACAGCGTGCTGATCCCCGCCGGGTCGCGTACCGACGGGCGTCTGCTCGCCCTCAACAGCTACGAGAACCGCGTCTATCAGGTCGGCATCGAGGACGGGCCGCCCGTCGTCGCGAAGTTCTATCGCCCGCATCGCTGGTCGAGCGAGGCCATTCTCGAAGAGCATGCATTCGTTGCCGATCTGGCCGCCCGCGAGATTCCGGCGGTGCCGGCGCGCGTGCTCGACGGCACGTCGCTGCACACGTTCGACGGCTTCCGCTTCGCGTTGTTCGAGCGGCGCGGCGGGCGGGCGCCCGAACTCGATCGCAGCGATACGCTCGAATGGCTCGGCCGCTTCATCGCACGGATTCATGCGGTCGGCGCGATCGAACCGTATGCCGCGCGTCCCACGCTCGATATCCGGACCTTCGGCTACGAGCCGCGCGATTTCCTGCTGTCGCACGATTTCGTGCCGCCCGAATTGCGGCCTGCCTATGAGGCGGCCATCGCGCAGGCGCTCGAAGGCGTCGAGGCGTCGTTCGAACGGGCGGGGGACGTACGGATGCTGCGCACGCACGGCGATTGCCATCCGAGCAACGTCCTGTGGACCGATGCGGGGCCGCACTTCGTCGATTTCGACGATAGCCGGATGGCGCCCGCCGTGCAGGATCTCTGGCTGCTGCTGCCGGGCGATCGCGCCGGCGCCTCGCGCGCGCTGACCGATCTGCTTGCGGGCTACGAGGATTTCTGCGAGTTCGATCCGCGCGAACTGCACCTGATCGAGGCGCTGCGCACGCTGCGGCTCATTCACTATGCGGCGTGGCTCGCGCGGCGTTGGGACGATCCCGCATTCCCGGCCGCGTTCCCGTGGTTCAACACGCCTCGCTACTGGGAAGCGCGCGTGCTCGAGCTGCGCGAGCAGATCGGCGCGATGCAGGAAGGGCCGCTGTGGCCGGTATGACGGAGCACGCGCCGCACCGGCGCTCGCTCCGCGTGACGATGCGCGGGCCGGCCCGCACGGTCAGAACCTCAGCATCAGCTTGATGATCGACGCGAAGCGCTTGCCGTACGGCGGTGCCAGCAGGTTGCGGGTATTGAAGCGCGCCTGGGTCAGCACGGGCTTCATTTTCGAGAACGTCACGAAACCGTCGTAGCCGTGATACGCGCCCATGCCGCTCGCACCGACGCCGCCGAACGGCAGCGTGCCGCAGGCGATGTGCATCAGCGTTTCGTTGATCGATACGCCGCCCGAGATCGTGTCGCGCATCACCCGGTCGATCGTCGCGCGTTCCTCCTCGAACAGGTAGAGCGCGAGCGGCCTCGGTCTCGCGTTGATGTAGGCAATGGCGTCGTCGAGCGTGTCGTAGGGCACGAGCGGCAGCAGCGGTCCGAAGATTTCCTCCTGCATCAGCTGCGACGCGTCGGGCGCATGCGTGACGATCGCGGGCGTCAGGCGGCGCAGCGCCGGATCGGACGCCGCGTCGGCGAGCGGATGCAACTGCGCGCCGGCCGCCGCGGCCTCGTCGGCGAGCCGCTGCAGCCGCGCGAAATGCCGCTCGGAAATGATCGACGTGTAATCGGTGTTCTTCGCGAAGCCGGGATAGAGCCGGGCCATCCGCACCCGCGCCCGTTCGATGAACGCGCTTTCCTTGCCGCGCGGCACGAGCACGTAGTCGGGCGCGATGCAGGTTTGTCCGGCGTTGATCGTCTTGCCCGCGACGACGGCGTCGACCGCCGCGTCGAAGCGCGCATGCGGCCCGATGATCACCGGCGACTTGCCGCCGAGTTCGAGCGTGACGGGCGTCAGGTGCTCGGCGGCCGCGCGCATCACGTGGCGGCCGACCTGCGTCGAGCCCGTGAACAGCAGATGATCGAACGGCAGGCTGCTGAACGCCGCCCCGACTTCCGCATCGCCGTTGACGACCGCGACGTGGTCGCGCGCGAAGGTCTTCGCGATCAGCTGCTCGAACAGCGCGGAGGTGCGCGGCGTCAGCTCCGACATCTTGATGATCGCTCGGTTGCCGGCGGCCAGCGCGCAGATCAGCGGCCCGGCCGCGAGCAGCACCGGGTAGTTCCACGGCACCACGATGCCGACCACGCCGAGCGGCTGCGGCATCACCTTCGCGCGGGCCGGATACATCCACTTGTTCATCGGCCGGCTGCGCGGCTTCATCCAGCGCTTGCCGTGCTTGAGCGCCTCGTCGATTTCCTCTTTCGCGAGCCAGATCTCCGACAGCAGCACTTCTTCCTTCGCGCGATTGCCGAAGTCGGCGTCGATCGCGTCGGCGAAGGCGTCGCGATGATCGAGCAGCATGGCGCGCAGCGCGCGCAGATGGCCGGCGCGCGTGTCCCAGGTCGGGTACGGCGCGCGCAGATACGCGGCGCGCTGGTCGCGCAGCAGCGCGTCGAGTTGGGCGAGATCGGGCAGGTCGTTCTTCATGGCGTCTCCTGGGCGATGCGGGTGTGGCCGGCGCTCAGACCGGGAACGCCCGCTCGACGAGCGCGGCGTGATCGAAAGTGGCGGGCAGCGTCCCGTAGACGCGTCCGGTTTCGCTGCCGCCCGCGCCGAGACGGGTTGCGATGAATGCGTCGGCGACGGCGGCGGGGGCGTTGCGCAGCAGCAGCGAGGCCTGCGCGAGCAGCGTGATGCGCTGTGCGATGCGCCGCGCGGACGCCTCGCGTTGCTCGGGCGCGAGCGACAGCATGCCGGTCAGCCCGGCGAGCGCGTCCGCGAGCAGCGGGTGTTGCCGCGCGTCGTCGCGCCATCCGGCGAGCAGCGCGCCGGCGGCGTCGGGCTCGCGTTCGATCGCGCGCAGCACGTCGACGCACATCACGTTGCCCGAGCCTTCCCAGATCGAATTGACCGGCGCCTCGCGATAGAACCGCGCCATCGGTCCGGTTTCCACATAGCCGTTGCCGCCCCAGACCTCCATCGCCTCGCCGGTGAATTCGAGCGCGCGCTTGCAGACCCAGAACTTCGCGGCGGGCGTGACGATGCGCCGCCAGCCGCGCGCTTCGGGCGACTTGCCGGCGCCGTCGTCCGCCTCGAACGCATCCGCGAGTTTCATGAACAGCGTCGTCGCGGCTTCCGATTCGAGCGCCAGGTCGGCGAGCACGTTGCGCATCAGCGGCTGATCGGCGAGCAGCCGGCCGAACGCCGTCCGGTGGCGCGCATGATGAATCGCCTGCACGAGCGCCGCGCGCATCAGCGCGGCGCTGCCGATCACGCAATCGAGCCGCGTGTAGTTCGCCATCTCGATGATGGTCGGCACGCCGCGTCCCTCGTCGCCGATCATCACGCCGTAGGCGTCGAGGAATTCGACTTCGCTGCTCGCGTTCGAGCGGTTGCCGAGCTTGTCCTTGAGGCGCTGGATCTGTACCGCGTTCTTCGCGCCGTCCGGCGTGAAGCGCGGCACGTAGAAACACGAGATGCCGGCGTGCTCACCGGTGCGCGCGAGTACGAGATGCGCGTCGCACTGCGGCGCGGAAAAGAACCACTTGTGACCGATCAGCCGGTACGCATGGCCGCGTTCGCCGGCGTCGAGCGGGTAGGCGCGCGTTTCGTTGGTCCGCACGTCGGAGCCGCCCTGCTTTTCGGTCATGCCCATGCCGATCATCATCGAGCGTTTCTGCGCGAGCGGCACGTCGCGCGGATCGTGCTCGCGCGCATAGAGCCTGTCGCGCAGCGTTGCAAAAAGGGCCGTTTCGCGCTGCAGCACCGGGATGCTGGCGAACGTCATCGTGAGCGGGCACAGCGAGCCGGATTCGATCTGCGCATGCAGGAAATACCCTGCGCAGCGCGCGGCCATTGCGCCCGCGCGCGGATCGGAAAACGGTAGCGCGTGCAGGCCTTCGCGGCGCAACAATCCGAGCAACTGATGCCAGCTCGGATGAAATTCGAGCGCGTCGAGCCGCTCGCCGCGCGGGCTGTAGGCGACGAGTTCGGGCGTATGACGGTTGGCCGCCTCGGCGAGCGCGAGCACGTCCGGCGTGGTCAGCGCGGCGCCATGCCGCGCGAGCGCCGTTTGATGCCAGCCCGCGCCATGCCGCTCGACTGCCGCGACGAGCGCGGCGTCCGTTTCAAACGCGTTGTAATCGGAAAGCGGCGGCACCTGGTTGGTCACCTGATGCGTTGCCGTCAGAACGTGTTCCTGCATGCCTGTGTCTCCCGTTTCGCAGCGCGCGGCTTCTTCCGGCCGCGATGGGCTGCGCGAGGCGAATCCAGCCATCTTAAATTTAGTTCACCGCGGCGTTTAGAGGAATCGCTCTTGAATTGACGCGCCGCGTCCGAGCACGCATTTCTACAATGCGCGAACATTACACGCGAAATCAGGGCGTCGCGACGGCGACGTGCGTCACTGTCCATGACATGAAGGAGACATGACATGCAGTATGACTACATTATCGTCGGCGCGGGTTCGGGCGGATCGAGCCTCGCGGGCCGGCTTGCCGACGCGTGCCCGGATGCGACGATCGCGCTGATCGAAGCGGGCCGGCACACCGAGCGCAACCTGCTCGTCAACATGCCGGTCGGCATCGCGGCGCTCGTCCCCTTCAAGCTGCGCACCAACTACGGTTACGAGACGGTCCCGCAACCGGGCCTCGGCGGCCGGCGGGGCTACCAGCCGCGCGGGCGCGGAATGGGCGGATCGAGCGCGATCAACGCGATGATCTACACGCGCGGCCATCCGCTCGATTACGACGAATGGGCGCAGCTCGGCTGCACGGGCTGGGGCTGGCATGACGTGCTGCCGTATTTCCGCCGCGCGGAAGGCAACCAGCGCGGCGCGAACGCGTGGCATGGCGGCGACGGCCCGCTCACGGTTTCGGATCTGCGCTTTCGCAATCCGTTCTCGGAACGCTTCATCCAGGCCGCGCATGAAGCGGGTTATCCGCTGAACGACGATTTCAACGGCGAACGGCAGGAAGGCGTCGGCTTCTATCAGGTGACGCATCGCGACGGCGCGCGCTGCAGCGTCGCGCGGGCCTACGTGTACGGCCGCACGCGCCCCAACCTGCACGTGATCGTCGATGCGACGGTGCTGCGCGTCGCGTTCGACGGCAAGCGCGCGGTGGGGATCACGCTCGCGCGCAACGGCCAGCTCGAAACGCTCGGCGCGCGCGCCGAGGTGATTCTCGCGGCGGGCGCATTCAATACGCCGCAGCTGTTGATGTGCTCGGGCGTGGGGCCGGCAGAACAGCTGCGCCGACATGGCGTGACGCTCGTGCACGATGCGCCGGACGTGGGCGAGAACCTGATCGATCACATCGACTTCATCATCAACAAGCGGGTGAATTCGTCGGATCTGGTCGGCATCTGCGTGCGCGGTCTCGCGAAGATGACGCCGCAGCTGATGCGCTATCTGTCGAAGCACGACGGGATGATGTCGAGCAATGTCGCCGAGGCGGGGGGCTTCATCAAGAGCGAACCGGGGCTCGACCGGCCCGACCTGCAACTGCATTTCTGCACCGCGCTCGTCGACGATCACAATCGTCGCATGCACTGGGGCTTCGGCTATTCGCTGCACGTGTGCGCGCTGCGGCCGAAGAGCCGGGGCACGGTCGCGCTCGCGAGCGGCGACGCGCGCGACGCACCGCTGATCGATCCGCGCTTCTTCAGCGACGAGCGCGATCTGGCGCTGCTGATGAACGGCGCGAAAGCGATGCGGCGGATCCTGTCGGCCGCGCCGCTCGCCTCGCAGGGCGGGCGCGAACTCTATACCAGCCCGGACGATACCGACGACGCGCTGCGCGCGGCGATCGTCGCGCACGCGGATACGATCTATCACCCGGTCGGCACTTGCCGGATGGGCAGCGATCCGCGCGCGGTGGTCGATACGCAACTGCGCGTGCGGGGCGTCGAAGGCTTGCGGGTGGTGGATGCGTCGGTGATGCCGACGCTGATCGGCGGCAATACGAATGCGCCGACCGTGATGATCGGCGAACGCGCGGCGGAGTTCATCGCCGCCGCCCGCAACGGGCGGGAGGCGACGCAGGCGCCGCGCGCGGCAGCGTTGCACGGCCGCTGATGCGCACGCCGGGGCGCGCGCGGCGGCCGGCGCTTACGCGAAGGTATCGACTAGCCCGACGACGCGCTGCGTTGCGGTGCTGGCGGACGGTGCGGCGTCGGCGAGCCCATCGCCGGCCGCCGGTGCGCCGAATGCGCGCCGGTGGTGCGCGTGTCCGCCGTGCTGTTGCGGGGTCTGCTGCTGGGCGGCTCCGAAGCCGCCGTCGCTGACGCTCGCGCTGCCGAGCCCGAGCCCGCCCGATTCCATTGCATCGCGCAGTTTCGGCAGCGCCGCTTCGACGGCGTCGCGCACCTGCGCGTGCTGCGAGACGAACAGCGCGTGCGCGTGATTGTCGGCGATGCGCAGCACGACCTGCAGCGGCCCCAGGTCGGGCGGATTGAGCGTCAGCTCGGCGCTTTGCTGATGCGCGTTCGACAGGAACACCACCTTCTGGCTCAACGCGTCGGTCCAGTCCGGCGTGCCGACCATCGGCGCGAGCGACTGCGCGGTGGCGGTGCCGGCGATGCTCGCGCCCGCCGCCTGCGAGGTCGGCACGTTCTGCTGCAGCGCGGCGCTTGCCGAGGCCAGCGTCGCGCGGGCGGCGTCCGCCGAATCCTGCAGCGCGGCGAGCGCGCCCGAGGCATCCGCCTTCACGCTCCCGGCAGCGGCTCCGATGGTGGGCGGTGCCGGGTCGGCTTGCGTCGGTGCGGCGGCGAGGGTCTTGTCGAGCGTGAGCCCCTTGGTGGCGAGCGGCGTGCGCGGCGGGGCGTTGTCGGCGGCCGCATTGCCGCCGGTGTTCTGCGCGATCGTCGGTGCCGCGGCCGCCTGTCCGCCACCCGTCAGCGTGTCGAGCGCGGTTTGCAGCGCGTCGCGAACCGATTGCGGCGCCGAGCCGCTCGTCGACGTGCCGTCGGCTTGCGCGGGGTGACCGGCGAGCGCCTGCGCCGCGTTCGCGACGGTCGACGCGGCGGTGTCGCCTGCCGTCTGCGCGACGGCATCGGGGCGGGCCTGCAACTGCGCCTGAACGGAGGCGGCGGCCGCGAGCGCGGCGGCCTGCGCGGCGGCCGCCGCGTCGGACGGCGGTTGAGCGGTTTGCGCGGGGTCGTCCTTGTCGGCCGGCTTCGAGCCGTCCGACGCATTCGATGTCGTGCTGCCCGACGGGCCGGCCGGATTCGCGGGACTGCTCTGGCCGGGCGGGCTGGAGGCGGTGCCGGTGCCGGACGGCGCACCGTTCTGGGCCGGCGCCGGGCCGTTCGCCTGACGCTGGGACTGCACGCTTTGCCTGAGCGTTTGAGCGAACGGCGCGGCCGCGGCAGGATCGTCGGCGGCCGGCGACGGAGCCGGCGTGCTCGATCCGCGCGAGGCTTTCAGCGCCGTGCCGGCGGAGTCGAGCAGCGTGGCGCCAAAGGGGAGTGAGGGCATGACGGGTCTCGGGTTCGGGTTCGGTTCGCGCGGCATTTACTTCGCCGCGTCCGCGCGCATCCGCAGCACCTTGGCCGCGTGTTCGTCGGAATCGCGTTGTTCGATCTTCGCGGTGCGCCGCGCTTCCTGCTCCGCGCCGCGCGCCTGCAGGATCTCGAAGGAGCCGACCGCGCGCTTCTTCGACTGCCACTCGGGGCGGGCTTCGTCGATCCTGGCCTCGGCCGCGGCCAGCACATGACGCTGCTGGCCGATCGCGGCATCGAGCGTATCGATGAAGGCCTGGAAGTTGCGCCAGTTGCCGGCCGGCATGCCCGATTGCGCGGAGACCGCGAAGCGCGCGTGATACTCGTCGCGATAGCGCAGCAGCGCATCGAGCTGCGCCTGCGCGTCGGTGCGATCGCGCTGCGCGTGGCCGAGCTGCCGGGTCGCGGTGTCGAGCGCGTCTTGCGCGCGGTCGAGCAGGATCTGCAGGGGAAAGCTTTGAGCCATGACGGTCAGCCTCCTTCGGAATCGAATAGCGCATCGAGCCCGGCGAGGCTCTGCGCGAACGGGGCGCACTCGCGGAAGCCCTGTTGCAGGAACGCCTCGATGCGCGGGTAGAGCGCGATCGCGCGGTCGAGCTGCGCATCGCGGCCGCTCGCATAGGCGCCCACCGCGATCAGGTCGCGATTGCGCTGGTAGCGCGACAGCATCTGCTTGAAATGACGGACGCGATCGAGATGCGGCTCGTCGATCAGCGCCGTCATCGCGCGGCTGATCGACGCCTCGATGTCGATCGCCGGGTAGTGCCCGGCCTCGGCGAGCGTGCGCGACAGCACGATGTGGCCGTCGAGAATCGCGCGCGCCGAATCGGCGATCGGATCCTGCTGGTCGTCGCCTTCGGTGAGCACGGTGTAGAACGCGGTGATCGAGCCGCCGCCCGCCGGGCCGTTGCCGGTGCGCTCGACGAGCGCGGGCAGCTTGGCGAACACCGACGGCGGATAGCCCTTGGTCGCGGGCGGCTCGCCGATCGCGAGCGCGATCTCGCGCTGTGCCATCGCGTAGCGCGTCAGCGAATCCATCAGCAGCAGCACGTGCTTGCCCTGGTCGCGGAAGTATTCGGCGAGCGTCGTCGCATAGGCCGCGCCCTGCATGCGCAGCAGCGGCGATACGTCGGCGGGCGCCGCGACGACGACCGAGCGCGCGAGGCCGTCCTCGCCGAGGATCTGCTCGATGAATTCCTTCACTTCGCGGCCGCGTTCGCCGATCAGCCCGATCACGATCACCTCGGCGCTCGTGTAGCGCGCCATCGTGCCCAGCAGCACCGATTTGCCGACGCCGGAGCCGGCGAACAGGCCCATCCGCTGCCCGCGTCCGACCGTCAGCAGCGCGTTGATCGCGCGCACGCCGACGTCGAGCACATGGTGGATCGGTTCGCGCTCGAGCGGGTTGATCGAGGCCGCGGTGAGCGGGGCGTCGAGCTTTGCCGTGAGCGGGCCGAGGCTGTCGAGCGGGCGGCCCGATGCGTCGACGACGCGGCCGAGCATGTCCCAGCCGACCGGCAGCCGCTTCGCGCCGGACAGCGGATCGGCGACCGGCGCGCTTTCGAGCGGCCAGACGCGGGCGCCGGGCAGCACGCCGGCGACGTCGGTGGTCGGCATCAGGAACAGGCGGTCGCCGGCGAAGCCGACGACCTCGGCTTCGGCGAACGGCCGCGTGCTGCCCGCGGGCAGCTCGATCGTGCATTCGGCGCCGACCGACAGGCGCAGCCCGATCGCTTCGAGCACCAGCCCGGCGGCGCGGGTGAGGCGCCCGCACGGGCGCAGCGGCAGCGCGCGGGCGTTGCGTTCGCGCAGGCCGTCGAGATGGCCGCGCCAGTGCGCGAGGTGCGGATTCGCGAGCGCGGCGGCCGCAGCGGCGGGGTGAGGCGCGGCGGTGGAGGCGTCGCCGTGCGATGCGAGCGCAAGTTCGCGCTCGAGCGGCGTGAGGCCGTCGCGTTCGAGCGGGCCGGCCCCGGCGTTCACCATGAGCTCACCTTGCCGAGCGCGGCCGCGACCCGCTCCCAGCGGGTCGTCAGGGTCGCGTCCACTTCACCCGTGGCGGCGTGCGCGCGGCAGCCGCCGCGCGCGATCGCCGGATCGGTGCGCACGCTCCAGCCGAGCGCATCGAGTTCGTCTTTCAGATAGGCCTCGACCACCGGCAGGTCGGCGGGATGCACGAGCAGGTGCGGCGCGCCGGCGAGCGCGGGCTCGGCGGCGAGGATCTCGCGGGCCGCGGCGATCAGCGCGGCGGGATCGTGCTGCACGTGATGGCGTACCACCTGCTGCGCGATGTCC
The DNA here is from genome assembly GCF_034721475.1 of Burkholderia alba. Classification (NCBI taxonomy): domain Bacteria; kingdom Pseudomonadati; phylum Pseudomonadota; class Betaproteobacteria; order Burkholderiales; family Burkholderiaceae; genus Burkholderia; species Burkholderia alba. Next base: position 81,737 of record NZ_JAWJWL010000007.1, read on the forward strand.
AGCGCGAGCGTCGCGAGATCGTCGGCGAGATCGCGTTCGACGCCGGTGAGCGCGTCGCGGAACGTCGCGGCGAGCGCGGCAAGCTGCGCGGCTTCCGCGCGGGCTTCGGTCCGGCCCGCCTCGAAGCCCTGCGCGTGCCCTTGTTCGTAGCCGGCCTGATAGCCGAGCGCCTGGCCTTCGACGTGGCCGGCCGCGATGCCTTCCGCATGCGCGGCGTCGCGTACGCGCTGCAATTCCGCCGCGAGCGCGGCGGCGGCCGCGCCGCCATCGTCGGGCGGCGGCGGGGGCGGCGGATCGAACGAGGCCATCTCCCACCGCTGATAGGCGGTGAGCGGCTTCGCGCGGACGCTCGCCGGATCAGACATACGCGTCTTCCGCCTTGCCGCCGAGCACGATCTGGCCGCTTTCGGCCAGGTTGCGCACGACCTGCAGGATCTTGCGCTGCTGCGTTTCCACCTCGGAGACGCGCACCGGGCCGCGCGCGTCGAGATCCTCGGCGAGCAGTTCGGCCGCGCGCTGCGACATGTTCGACAGGAACTTCTGCCGCAAGGCGGGCGGCGCGCCCTTCAGCGCGATGATCAGCGCTTCCGATTCCACTTCCTTCAGCAGCAGCTGGATCGCGCGATCCTCGAGATCGAGCAGGTTCTCGAACACGAACATCTGGTCGATGATCTTCTGCGCGAGATCGGGGTCGTACTGCTTGACGTTCTCGATCACCGCTTCCTCATGCACGCTGGTCATGAAGTTGAGGATCTCGGCGGCGGTGCGGATGCCGCCCATCGGACTGCGCTTCAGGTTGTCGCTGCCGGACAGCAGGCCCGTGAGCACGTCGTCCAGCTCGCGCAGCGCGGCGGGCTGGATGCCGTCGAGCGTCGCGATCCGCAGCAGCACGTCGTTGCGCAGCCGTTCGGTGAAGCACGACGCGATCTCCGACGCCTGGTCGCGGTCGAGATGCACGAGGATCGTCGCGATGATCTGCGGGTGCTCGTTCTTGATCAGCTCGGCCACCGCGCTCGAATCCATCCACTTGAGGCCTTCGATGCCGCTCGTGTCGCTGCCCTGCAGGATCCGGTCGATCAGCACGCCCGCCTTGTCCTCGCCGAGCGCCTTGGTCAGCACCGAGCGGATGTATTCGCTCGAATCGAGCGACAGCGCGGTGTGTTGCTCCGCTTCCTTCACGAAGTCGTGCAGCACGTCCTCGACCTGCTCGCGCGTGACGTTCTTCAGCGCGGCCATCGCCGCGCCGATCTTCTGTACCTCGCGCGGCGCGAGAAACTTGAATACCTGCGCGGCTTCCTCCTCGCCGATCGACATCAGCAGGAGCGCGCTCTTGGTCAAACCTTCAGCGTTCATCGGACACCCAGTTCTTCACGACGGTTGCGACGATCTTCGGATCCTGACGCGCGATCGTGCGCGCGTAGTCGAGATTGCGTTCGTAGCGGCCCTTCTCGTTCTCGAACGCGAGCAGCGCGGGATCGGGTTCCTCCTCGAGGCTGCGCTTGTCGGGCGCGGGCAGGCCGTCCAGCATCACCTGGTCTTCCGGCGCCGGCAGCGCGGGCGCGGCAGGCTCGGCGGCCGGGAACGCGCGGCGCATCGCCGGGCGCACGAACATGAAGTAGAGCGCGGCGGCCGCGGCGGCGACGCCCAGCCATTTCGCGATGTCCTTGCCCAGCTCGATCATGTCGGGCTGACGCCACCACGGCAGGCCGGCGAGCGGGTCGGCGGAGGTCGTGAACGCGCTGTTGACCACGTTGACCGAGTCGCCGCGTTTCTCGTCGTAGCCCATCGCGTCCTTCACGAGCTGCTCGATCTGCGCGAGCTTCGGCGCCGGCAGCGGCTGCATCGTCACGCGGCCTTTCGCGTCGGTGCTCGGCTGGTAGTTGACCACCACCGCGACCGACAACCGCTTGATGCCGCCCATCGGCTGCTCGACGTGGCGCACGGTCTTGTCGAGTTCGTAGTTGGTGGTCGAATCCTTGCGGTCGCTGACCGGGGTCGACGACGGGCCGCTCTGGCCGTTGCCCGCGACGATGGGCGCGGACGCCGGCTGCGGCGGGGTGTTCGACAGCGCGCCCGGCACGCCCGACGCGCCGCCCTGGGCAAGCTCGGTCGCGGTGCTGGTCTGCTGGCTGCGGATCGCGGACTGCTGCGGCGTGCCGTTCGGGCTGTAGCTTTCGGAGGTCTGCTCGACCTTCGCGAAATCGATGTCGGCGCTGACCTGCGAGCGCGCGTTGCCGGTGCCGAAGATCGGCACGAGGATCGCGTCGATGCGCTTTTGCGTGTTGCGCTCGATCTGCTGCACGTACTTGAGCTGGCTCGCGTCGAGGCCGCTCGCGGCGGCCGGCTGAGTCAGCAGGTTGCCGTCCTGGTCGACGATCGTCACGTTCTTCGCCGGCATGTCGGGCACGCCGGACGCGACCATCCGGGTGATCGCCAGCACCTGGCCCTCGTCGAGCACGCGGCCCGGGTACAGATCGACGAATACCGACGCCGACGGCGCCTCGCGATCCCGCACGAATACCGACGGCTTCGGAATCGCGAGATGGACGCGCGCGCCGCGCACCGCGTTGATCGATTCGATCGTGCGCTGCAGCTCGCCCTCGAGCGCGCGCTGATAGTTCACCTGCTCCGCGAACTGGCTGATGCCGAACTTCTGGTTGTCCATCAGTTCGAAGCCGACCGAGCCGCCTTTCGGCAGGCCGAGCGCGGCGAGGCGCAGGCGCGTTTCGTGCACCTGGTTCGACGGCACGAGGATCGCGCCGCCGGCGTCGGCGAACTTGTACGGGATGTTGGACTGCTGCAGCGCGGCGATGATCGCGCCGCCGTCGCGGTCGGACAGGTTGCTGTAGAGCACGCGGTAGTCCGGTGCGCGGCTCCACAGCACGAGCGCGACGATCGCGGCGATCGCCAGCGCGGCGACGACGAGGAACGGCAGGCGCGGGTTGGTCTTCATCCGCGACAGGCCCGAGAAGCGCTCGGCGAAGCCGCCCAGGCCGAAGTCCGCGCCGGCCCCGGCGCCACCGGGCAGCGCGCCGGCCGCGGTCGCGGCATTGGGCGGCGTGCCGGCGAGGCTCGCGCGGGCGTCGGGGTTGATCAGCGAGTTGGCCTGCGAATCCATGCGTCGGGTTTCTCCACAGCGGGCTGGCCCGTTCGGACGAGCGGGCGGACATTGACACGATGCGATTATCCGTAAGCGCGTCCGTCCCGATCGGCCGAATAGAGCGGGGTTTCCCCCGTACTTTCACCGCTTTGGCGCAGGCCCGGCTGCTATGCTTTTTCGCAATCCGGCATGGCGCCCGCGGCGGGTCCGCCACCGGTTTGCGCCGGGCCCGAGTCCCGGTTTGGCCCTTTTGCGGAGATCACATGACTGCCCCCGTCAACGGAATCGCTTCGGCGTTGCAACAGATGCAGGCGATGGCCGCGCAGGCGGCAGGCGGCGCCACCGGTCCGGCGGCGCTCGCCGGCTCGGGCGCGGCCACGGCAGGCACCTTTGCCAGCGCGATGAAGGCGTCGCTCGACAAGATCAGCAGCGATCAGAAGACCTCGCTCGGCGAGGCGAAGGCGTTCGAGCTGGGCGCGTCGAACGTATCGCTCAACGACGTGATGGTCGACATGCAGAAAGCGGGCATCGGCTTCCAGTTCGGACTGCAGGTGCGCAACAAGTTAGTGAGCGCCTACAACGAGATCATGCAGATGTCGGTCTGAGCCCGGCGTCCCGCGTCGTTTTCCTAAAGCTTTTACTTTCCCTTCCGATAACTCCGGTAGATGTTCTCGCACCGTGCGATGCGCGGCGGCGGGCCTACCCTGCGTTTCTTTATCTCAAAATTAGGAGGCCGCCATGTTTTCCCCAGGACACGCTGGAGCCAGCGCTTATGCTCGGGTCGGCGTCGAGACAGGGGTGATGGGCGCGAACCCGCATCGGTTGATCGCGATGCTTTACCAGGGGGCGCGGCAGGCGATCGCGCTGGCGCGGATGCACCTGCAGCAAGGCAATGTGGCCGCGCGCGGCGACGCGATCGGCAAGGCGATCCGGATCGTCGAAAGCGGCCTGCAGCAGTCGCTCAACCTGGAGGTCGGCGGCGAGATCGCCGGCCGCCTCGATGCGCTCTACACCTATGTCGCGCGGCGCCTGCTCGAAGCCAACGTGCAGGCGAGCGAGGCGATGCTGATCGAGGTCGACGGCCTGCTCGCGACGCTCGAGGACGCGTGGACCGGGATCGGCCCCGAGGTTGCGAGGATGACCGCCCAGGCAGGGACGGACGCCGCGCGATGAACCGGAACGCCGATTACCTGGCGCGCTACGAGGCGATCGCGGCGGTGTCCGGCCGGATGCTGACGGCTGCGCGGGGCGCGGCGTGGCATGAGCTGGGCGGTTTGCAGGAGGAGTATCTGAGGCTCGTCGACGGGCTGAAGGACGCCGAGCAGGGCATCGCGCTCGACGATTCCGAGCGCGGCCGCAAGTACGAACTGATTCGCCGCATCCTGGCCGACGACGCGGCGATTCGCGATCTCGCGAGTCCCGATGTCGCGCGCCTGTCCGCGCTGTTCGAGGCCGGGCGCTCGACGAGGGTGCTGAAGGATCTGTACCAGGCGCGCCGCTGACCGCGGACGACGGCTCCTCGCGTCGGTGCCGGCGGACGGCCGTCGCGCGCGATTGACCCGATTTTCATCCGGCCCGCGCCAGGATTCATGATGACCGGTATCGATACCGTGGCCGCCGCCATCCTGGCGAGCCGCATCGACAGCTTGCTGAACCTTCCCGTGCCGGCCGCGACGGGCGGCGCCGCGCCGTCGCAGGTCGGTTCGTCCGCGACCGCGCCGGGCACGGCGACGCCGACCGCCTCGCCGAACGGGGCGCCGGGCGCGCCGCCCGCGTCGGCGCAGACCGCGTTGTCCGAAGTCGGTCTGACGCTCGACGCGATTTCCCGCTACGGCGGCGAAGCGACCGCGCCGGTGCTGGGCGGGGCGCCGCTGCTGCCCGCGCCGCCCACCGCGCAGGCCGCCGCGCTGCTCAAGCCGGCGCTCCTCCTACTGGATACCGGAAGTCCCGATGCCGCCCCGGCGGCCGCGCCGGCGGCGCAAGCCGCGCCCGCGTCGCCCGTCGCGGCGCTGAGCGCCGCGCTCGCGCAGGCGGTCGCGGAAAGCGGGCTCTTCTACGAATCGCATCTCGCGCAGTGGTTCGCCGGTCAGCGCAGCACGGCGGCGCTGGCGCGTGAGCCGCAGGCGCGGCTGGCCGGCGACGGCACGCCGCCGGCCGTCGCCCAGCCGGACGATGCGCTGGCGGATGCGCTCGCCGCGCGCCTGCCGCTCCCGCAAGCCGGTCGTCCGGCCGGCGATACCTCGCCGGGCGGGCCGACGCCGAATTCGAACCCGGGCGCCGCGCAGAATCCGGCCGCGCCGTTCGCGCGCTCCGCTGCTTATGCGGCCGCGGCGGCCGGCGCCGACGCCGATCTGAAGAGCGCCTTGTCGACGTCGCAGGGCGCGCCGCGCGCGGCCGGTGCGGGTGCCGACCCGGCGTCCGACGCGCCGGCGTCGATTGCCGCATCGCTGCACCCCGCGACGCTGCCGATCGTGCGTCAGCAGCTCGATCTGCTGGCCACCGACCAGTTTCGCTGGATCGGCGACGCCTGGCCCGGCGCCCGGCTCGACTGGGTCATCGAGCCCGACGAGCAGGGCGGCCGCGAGCGCCAGCCGGGCGACCCGGCGCTCGCCGACGGCATCGCGTGGCGCACCCGCCTGACGCTCGCGCTGCCGTCGCTCGGGATGGTCGACGCGGATCTGGTCCTGAACGGCACGCAGCTCACCGCGCGGCTGCGCGCGAACGAAGCGGGCGCGGCGCGGCTCGTTTCGCACGGCGACGTGCTGCGCCGGCGGCTCTCGGCCGCCGGCCTGGAATTGAACGGACTGTCGATCCGGGCGATCGAGGGCGTGCCGGACGGCTTCGACACGATGGCCGCGAAGGCCGCCGCATCGGCCTACGCGCGCGGCGGCGCGGTGGCCAGCGAGGTGCTGCCGGCGGAGCCGAAGCCCGAGCCGGCCGCCCGCGCGCCGGCATACGACCGGTTCGACGACTGGGAGTTGCTGCCGTGAGCCGGACCACCCGCCGGAGCGCCGCCGCGCTCGTCTACGACGCGAAAGGCGGCGATGCCGCGCCGCGCGTCATCGCGAAGGGTTACGGGCTGGTTGCCGAGATGATCGTCGCGCGGGCGCGCGATGCGGGACTGTACGTGCATACCGCGCCGGAAATGGTGTCGCTGCTGATGCAGGTCGATCTGGATTCGCGCATCCCGCCGCAGCTTTATCAGGCGGTCGCCGAGTTGCTCGCGTGGCTGTATGCGCTCGAAAGCGAAGCGGGCGAGGCGGCCGCGCAGGACGGCGAGGCGCCGGGTTTCCCGCCGTTGAAGCCGGCGCGTTGAACGTGCCGGCTTCAACGCGTCGCGGGGAGCGTGGGTCTCGGGCATCGCAGGTCAGGGGTGGGCCGAAGGCGGATGCGCCGCGCCTCGTGCGTTGAGCGCCGCCGCGACTTCATGCCGTGACGCGTGCGATGCGCGATCGGATTGCCTGCCCGGACGTTCCGTGACGAGGCCCCTCGCGGCGCTGCCCAGCGTGCCCCCGGCGCCGCATCCGCGCGGATTGCGCGCCGGGGCGCTCCGTCCGCCATCCTCGCCGGACCCGCGCATTGAGTCCCCCCTATTTTTGTGTAATGATATGCATTCTCATTTTGAACCGGATGGGCGGCCCGCGACCGATCGTGCGCCGCCCGTTGCCATTGTGCGGATGGAGCATCAAGCGTGAACGCGCCCGAATCGATCGAAAAACAGCCGCTGGCAGGCGTCACCTTGCTGCATCCGACCGCGTCCCGCGCGATGGGCGAGGCGGAACTCGCGGCGCGCCGCCAGCGCTCGCGCCGCGCGACGTTCATCAAGTGGCTGCGCAAGGTGCACGGCTGGGTGGGGCTGTGGGGCGCGGTGCTGGGCCTGCTGTTCGGCGTGACCGGCGTGCTGCTCAACCATCGCGCGCCGCCGCTCAAGATCTCGTCGGGGGAGCCCCAGGTCCAGCAACTGCAGCTCGCGCTGCCCGCCCCCGCGCCCGCCACGCCGTCCGCGATGGCCGGCTGGCTGCAGCACGAGCTGAAATTCGACGGCAAGCCCGGCCGCGTCAAGAAGGATCCGGCGCAGCCGGTCGCATGGGGCGATCGCAAGGTCACGCAGCCCGAGCACTGGCAGTTCGGCATTTTCGGCCCGGGCAGCAGCGTGCAGGTCGAGTACTGGGTGGGCAACGGCTATGTGTCGGTGAAGCGCACCGAAAACGCGTTCCTCACGACGCTCAACAACCTGCACCGCGGTGTCGGGATGAATATCTTCTGGATACTGCTGATGGATACGATCGCCGGATCGATGATCCTGCTGTCGCTCACGGGCGTCCTGCTGTGGACCGAACTGAACAAGCGCCGCACGGTCGGTGTCGTGCTCGTCGTCGGCTCGGTGGCGGCCGCGCTCGCGGCGGGCCTCGCCTGACCCTCGCGCGGCGGCGCACCGCCGCGCGCCCTCACACGCCGCAGGCCTCGCCGCCGGCGGCCAGCTCGCGCGCCGCTTTCGCGCCTTCCACCTGCAGGATCGTCGGCAGCGACACGCCGTTCTTCGCCGCCGTGACCTCCGCCAGAATCGATACCGCGATCTCCGGCGGCGTGCGGCTGCCGATGTAGATCCCGGCCGGGCCGTGCAGCCGGGCCAGTTCCACCGCGCTCAAGTCGAATTCCTGCAGGCGCTCGCGCCGCGCCGCGTTGTTGCGTCGCGAGCCGAGCGCGCCGACGTAGAACGCGGGCGTCTTCAACGCTTCCATCAGCGCGAGATCGTCGAGCTTCGGGTCGTGGGTCAGCGCGATCACGGCGCTGCGCCGGTCGAGCTTCATGTCGAGCACCGTATCGTCCGGCATCGTGCGCACGATCCGCGTGCCGGGCACGTCCCAGGCGTTGGTGTACTCTTCGCGCGGATCGCAGACGGTGACCTGGTAGTCGAGCCCCGCCGCGATCTGGCACAGATAGCGCGACAGCTGCCCCGCGCCGATCACGAGCATCCGGTAGCGCGGCCCGTGCACCGTGACGAGCCGCGCGCCGTCGAACTGGAGCCCGTCGGCGGCCTGGGCCGGAGCAAGCGTCGCAACGCCGGTCGCGAGTTCCAGCGTGCGGGTCACGAGCCGGCCTTCCTCGACCGCGTCGCACAGCGCCGCGATGCCGCTCGCGGGCGCGAGCGGTTCCAGCACCAGCTGGATCGTGCCGCCGCAGGGCAGCCCGAAGCGATGCGCCTCTTCGGCCGTGATCCCGTACTTGACCGCTTCCGGACGCGCGGTCGCGGCGATGCCCGATGCGTGCACGCGGGCGATCAGATCGTCCTCGATGCAGCCGCCCGACACGGAGCCGACCACGAGCCCGTCGTCGCGCACCGCGAGCATCGCGCCTTCGGGGCGCGGCGACGAGCCCCAGGTCTTCACCACCGTGACGAGCAACGCGCGACGGCCCTCACCGAGCCAGCGCGCGCTCGTCTTCAATACTTCGAGATCGACGCTTTCCATCATTCATTCCTGATTGCGGGGCGGCCGGGCGTCCTGCGCCCGGCGTTCATGGGCGGGATTATGAACCGCTCGCCGCGAGTCTGCTGATCCCGCGCGGCGGCGCAAAAAAACGGCGCTGCCGCATCGCGGGAGCGCCGTTTCCGGGCGGCGCGGGGCGCCGCGGCCGAGAGGGCGGGGTCAGTGCGTGGCGTTGCCGTGCGCGAGCTTCGAGCGGCTGCGCGAATACGCGAAATACACGAAGAGACCGATCGCGAGCCAGACGAGAAATGCGATCCACGTGATCCATTGCAGGTTCAGCATCAGGAACAGGCATGCGGCGACGGCCAGCACCGGCAGCACCGGTACGCCCGGGCAGCGGAACGCGCGGGGCAGTTCCGGGTGGGTGCGGCGCAGCACCAGCACCGCGATCGACACCATCGAGAACGCGGCGAGCGTGCCGATGTTGATCAGCTCGGCCAGCACGGTGAGCGGGATCAGCGCGGCGATCAGGCCAAAGAGGAGGCCGACCAGCCAGGTGGTGAGGAACGGCGTCGCGAAGCGCGGGTGGACGCGCGACAGCACGCCCGGCAGCAGCCCGTCGCGCGACATCGCGAAGATGATCCGGGTCTGGCCGTAGCTCATCACCAGAATCACGGTGAGCATGCCGAGCACGGCACCGAGATCGATGAAGCCCGCGACCCATTTTTCACCCGCCACCTGCAGCGCATACGAGATCGGATGCGAAATGCTGGCGTACTGCGCCGACGGCACGATGCCCGTCGCGACGGCCGCGACCGTCACGTACAGCACCGCGCACACGGCGAGCGACGCGATGATGCCGATCGGCAGGTCGCGCTTCGGATTCTTCACTTCCTCGGCCGCCGACGACACCGCGTCGAAGCCGATGAACGCGAAGAACATCACGGCGGCGGCGCCGAATACGCCGTTCCAGCCGTGCGGCATGAACGGCGTCCAGTTCGCGGGCGTGACGTGGAACACGCCGACCGCGATCACGAGCAGGACGACCGCGATCTTGATGAACACCATGATGTTGTTCACGCGAGTCGATTCGCGAATGCCGATCGACAGCAGCGTGGTGATGACGACCATCACCAGGAACGCCGGCAGGTTGAAATAGGTGACGACGCCCGGGATCGCGCCCGGCGCGGCGGTGAGCGCGGCCGGCAGCGAGATGCCGAAGCCGTGCAGCAGCGACTGCAGGTAGCCGGACCAGCCGACCGACACGGCCGACGCCGCGAGCCCGTACTCGAGCATTAGATCCCAGCCGATGATCCAGGCGACCAGTTCGCCGAGCGTGGCGTACGAGTAGGTGTAGATCGAGCCGGCGACCGGAATCGTCGACGCGAATTCGGCGTAGGACAGCGCGGCGAGGCCGCAGGCGATCGCGGCGATCACGAACGACAGCATCAGCGCGGGGCCTGCCTGCACGGCGCCCGTGCCGGTCAGCACGAAGATCCCGGTGCCGATGATTGCGCCGATGCCGAGGAAGGTGAGATCCACCGCGCCGAGCGCCTTCTTGAGTCCGGCGGCGTGCGCGCTGGCGATCATGTGATCGACGTTTTTCTTGCGGAAAAGAGACATTGGGGATGAAGTACCTGAATCGCGCGAAGCGCGCGGCGGATGAGTAGTAAAACCCGCAATTTTAGCGGATCTGGCACGGGCCGCCGCTTTTCGGCGGTGGCGGCCCTCGAACGGCAACGGAAAAAAACGTCCGGGAAAACAGATGCTTGCGGACGGAACCGGTCCCGGCGAGGACACCGAAAGGGCGCCGCCGGGGACCGAGGGCACGGTCATGCGCCGATCTGCGGGTTCATGTCGACGAGCCGGTTGCTCATCACATAGAACGTCAGTTCGGCGTTGTTGGACAGCTTCATCTTCTCGAGCAGGCGCGTGCGATACACGCTCACGGTCTTGACCGACAGAGACAGCGTGTTCGCGATGTCGGTCAGCCGCTTGCCGGACGCCAGCATGCAGAGCGTCTGGTATTCGCGGTCGGAGAGCTTTTCATGCGGCAGCGGCTCGTTCTCGAACGAGACGTACTCGGCGAGCGCCTCCGCCATCGCCGGGCTCACGTACTTGCGCCCGGCCGCGACCTGCTGGATCGCGGAGATCATCTGAGCGGCGTTGACGGTCTTCGACAGGTAGCCCGACGCGCCCGCCTTCAGCGCGCGCACCGCGTACTGGTCCTCGCGATACATCGAGAACATCAGCACCGGCGTGCGCGGCAGCTTGCGCTTGATCCGCTTCAGCACTTCGATGCCGTTCATGTCCGCGAGCGAGATGTCGAGCAGGATCACGTCGAACGGCGCCTTGTCGGCGGCGGCGATCGCTTCGCAGCCGCTCTCCGCCTCAGCCACGTCGCGGGCGATGCCCCGGTCGATCAGCAGTTGCCGGATGCCCTGGCGGACAATGGCGTGATCGTCGACGAGCAGGATATGCAGGGTCATGTCGGCGCCTCACGAATGCGAGATGCTGCGCGGCGCGACCGGCGCGGCGGGCGCGAGCGCGGCCCAGCCGAAGCGTGCGCGCAGCGTGGTGCCGCGGCCCGCACGCGAGCGCGCGAGATCGAGCGTGCCGCCGAACGCCTCGCAGCGCGCCCGCATCCCGCCGAGGCCGTAGCCGCGCCGGTCGGTGGGCGTCAGGCCGATGCCGTCGTCGGCGACGACGAGCACGAGATGCGTGTCGTCCGCCTCGATCCGCACGTCGGCGGCGTGTGCGCGCGCATGTTTCGCGATGTTGGCGAGCGCTTCCTGCGCGACACGGAACACGGCCAGCGCACCGTCGGCGCCCAGGTGCGCCACCCGCGCATCGGCCACGCAGATGAAGCTCGTGCGCAGGCCGGTGCGGGCCGCGTAGGCGCCGATCCAGTCCGACAGGGTGGCGACCAGCCCGGCATCGAGCCCGGGTGTGTCCTGTTCGGCGATCAGCCGGCGATTGGCGTCGGTGGCGGCGTCGAGCGCCTGCTGGGCGAGCGCCAGCGCGCGCCGGCAGCCCTCGGGCACATCGGCCGGCAGCCAGGTGTCAACGTTTGCGAGGGCAAATCGAGCGGCGGTCAGATTGGCGCCGAGCCCATCGTGCAGTTCGCCCGCGAGGTGGCGGCGAGCGGATTCGTCGGCGGTGACAAGCTCGGCGGCCAGCCGCGCGATGCGGGCTTCGAAGCCCGCGGTCACGCGCGCGGGGGCGGGATGGAGGGCGATCGTGTCGTCGGCAATCGATTGCGCCGGCGAGAGCAGGGAGTTCGCGCCGGGCGGCGCACTAAACGGCGTATCCATGACTCTCCCTTCTATCAGAAAGCGAAACAGACACCCGTCGGCAGCACACCAGGCCGAGCGATCGCAACAGCGGCTGCTGTAAGGGATTTGCCATATGGCGGAGTAACAAAATTTACATCTAGTAACATTTGATCCGGCCCTGATAGCAAGCGCTCGATTACCTCTACGCGCCGCGCATGATATCTCAGAAGTATAGGAAAAGTCATACCGGCCGTTGGTTTAACGGCGCATTTGCAATCTCGGGATGAACCCGATGTAGGAAAAACACTGACAAATCAGGTATAGAGGATGGCCTCAAACATGTAACTATTTTGAGATACAAAGATGACGTGTTGTTACGAATTTGCCAAGTCCCCAAATAAAAAAACCGGAGCCTGCAGCTCCGGTTCTTGATGCGGATTAAAAACTGGGGATCAATCGACGAACGCGCGTTCGATCACGAAATGGCCCGGCGCGCTGTTCTTGCCTTCGACGAGGCCGGCCTGCTTCAGCAGGTCGGTGGTGTCCTTCAGCATCGCGGTGCTGCCGCACAGCATCACGCGGTCGTGCTCCGGCGAGAAGGCGGGCACGTCGAGATCGGCAAACAGCTTGCCCGATGCGATCAGGTCGGTGATCCGGCCTTCGTTCTCGAACTCCTCGCGGGTGACGGTCGGGTAGTAGATGAGCTTTTCCTTGATGATGTCGCCCAGGTACTCGTGGCCCGGCAGATCGTGCTTGATGTAGTCCATGTACGCCAGCTCGCCTTTCAGGCGGCAGGTGTGCGTGAGCACGATCTTGTCGAAGCGGTCGTAGATGTCCGGATCGCGGATGATCGACATGAACGGCGCGAGGCCTGTCCCCGTCGACAGCAGCCACAGCGTCTTGCCGGGCAGCAGATTGTCGGCGATCAGCGTGCCGGTGGGCTTCTTGCCGATCAGCACGGTATCGCCGACCTTCAGGTGCTGCAGCCGCGACGTGAGCGGGCCGTCCTGCACCTTGATGCTGAAGAACTCCAGATGTTCTTCGTAGTTCGGGCTCACGATGCTGTAGGCGCGGGCGAGCGGCTTGCCGTCGACTTCCAGGCCGACCATCGTGAATTCGCCGTTGTTGAAACGGAGGCTTTGCTCGCGGCTGCAGGTAAAGCTGAACAGCGTGTCGGTCCAGTGATGGACGGATTGGACGATAGCGGTGTCGTATTTGCTCATGGCTTCGAAAACGAGGCGAAAAACGAGGGCACCGGCCCGATCCGCGGATCGGCCGATGGCGGGCGCTGAACGCACGCCTACTCGATAACAGACGATTGGAGAACTCCGTATTTTACCTTGCTTGGGCCGCGCGCGGGCTTGACCCCGGCCGGCGGACGGGATTGGACGGGCCCGGACGCCTTTCCCGATCCTTTCAGCGATCGATGGCGAGCTTGGCGCCGAGGCCGATCAGCGCCGTGCCGCACAGGGCGTCGAGCGGGCGGCGTACGCGGCGATAGCCCCGCTGCGCCCGCGCGCTGGCGAACAGCAGCGCCACGCCGCCGTACCAGCCGGCGGACAGCGTGCCGATCAACACGAGCACCACGCCGTCGAACCACAGCGGTATGTGCGCGGGCAGCATCGCGGCGAACACACTGGTCCAGAACGCGCAGGATTTCGGGTTGGTGAGGCAGGTGACGAGCCCCGAGCGGTACGCGCGCAGGTAGTCGGCGGCGCGCGGCGGGGCGGCGGGTGCCGCGCCGGCCTCGGCGAGGGCGGTGCTCGCGTCGGGCCGCGCGCTCGCGCGCAGCAGCTTGAAACCGAAGTAGACGAGATAGAGTGCGCCGGCGATCCGGATGCCTTCGTATAGCCATGCGACCTGATGCAGCAGCGCGGACAGGCCGAGCAGCGCGAGCGTCGCCCAGGTGAGCGACGCGGTGCCGACGCCCAGCGCCGATGCGGCGCCCAGTCCGCGCCGCCCGGCCAGCGACAGCTGCGACACCATGAAAAAGTTCGGCCCCGGCGTGACGGCCGCGACCAGATAGACGGCGGCGATTTGCAGCAGGATCGGCAGATAGCTCATGGCGTGACGTGCGCGGCGGGGGAAAGCGCCACTTTACCGTGACGCCGCGCGCCGCGCAGACCGGGGACCAGGCGCGTCAGTCGAGCCGCAGCCGCGCGATGTACGGCAGGTGATCGGACAGCCAGGCGGTTTCCTGGCCGGGCGCGCTCCATTCGAGCGGCGTGAGGCCGCGCACGAACATCTTGTCGAGCGCGAGCGCGGGCGAGAACGCCGGGAACGTGCGGCCCGATTCGCCGAGCAGCGTCGCTACCTCCGTCAAACCGATCTCGCCGAACAGCGGCACGGAATCGTTGCGCCAGTCGTTGAAGTCGCCGGCCAGCACGAGCGGTCCGGTATTCGCGTGGCGGTCGATCCAGTGCGCGATCCAGTGCATCTGCCGCAGCCGGGCGGCGCGCGTGAGCGCGAGGTGCGCGCACAGCAGCGTGACGGGCTGCGCGCCCGCGAGCGTCGCCCGCGCGACCAGCAGCCCGCGCCGCTCGAAACGGTGCGCGGAGATGTCCCAGCGGCCGCCCAGATCGAGCGGATGCGGCGACAGGATCGCATTGCCGTGCCGCCAGGACGGTTTGAAGACATTCGGCCCGAGCGCGATCTGCCAGTCGAGCGCGCGGGCGATCTCGGTGGCCTGGCAATGCCACACGTCGTCGAGGGTATCGTCCATCGGCGCGCCGAAGCCGGCGGCGAGCACGGGCCGCGGCATGCGCCGCGCCATCGCTTCCTGCAGGAAATAGATGTCCGCGTGGGTCGATTGCACCCAGTTGCGCATCGCGTTCCACGCGGTGAAGCCGAGCGGCGAGCGGCCCTTGTGCAGATTCCAGCTGACCGCGGTGATCTCGTCGGGCGCGGCCTGCGGCTCGGCGAACGGAAGGGGGGCGGGCACGTGCATGGTCGATCAGTCCTGGGCGACGCGCGCGCGCACGCGGTAGACGAGCAGCGGGTGCTTGTCGACGACGGTCCAGTCGGTCCAGTCGCCGGCGCGGACGTTCAGGCCGGGATGGCTCGCGACGATCTGCCGGGGCGGCGCGGCCGTGCAGGCGGCGACGCCGCTTCGCGACGCATCGTCGTCGAGCTGGTCCTGGGTGTCGAGGGAGAGCGTGATCGCGTCGCCGTCGACGTACAGCGGCGCGACCGTGACCGTGCGCGACAGCTCGGACGGCTTCGCGGCCGGGTCCGCGACGCAGCCGGCGGGCAGCGCGGCCTCCGTCTGATGGGTGTCGGTGCGGCTCTGGCCGATGGTGGTTTTCTGGTGGAAGGTGTCGATCGTCTGTCCGTCGCGCACCACCTGCAGTTCCCAGTCGATGGCGGGCGGCGGGCCGCCTTGCGCATGCGCGGCGAGCGCGGCGCCGGCAAGCGCGCCGGCCAGACTGGTTTTGAACATGAAATTTTCGCGCGGACGCGGGATAACGAAGCAGGCAGACATCTTACGCTCGAACAAAATCGACGGACTTCTGACCGCGCGGACCGGCGATGGGTTCATCCGGCCCGCGCGGCGCGCGAACAGCGCGATAACGGGGAAATAGGCGCGGTCGCCGCATTTTCAAGCGAAGAAGCGGGTGAATTCGGCCACGCCGGCCCGTTCGGTGACGAGCTGGTTCGCGCGGGCATCGGGGTCGGCGTGGCCGAGCGACATGCCGCAGACGAGCTGTTCGTGGTCCGGGATCGACAGCTGCCCGGCGATGATCCGATGGAACGGCACGAACGCCGCCTGCGGGCAGGTATCGAGCCCGCGCCCGCGCGCCGCGATCATCACGCTTTGCAGAAACATGCCGTAATCGAGCCAGCCGCCGCGCGTCATCACGCGGTCGATCGTGAAGAACAGCGCAACGGGCGCATCGAAGAAGCGGAAGTTGCGGGCGTGCTGCGCGTGCATCCGCGCCTTCTCGTCGCGCCGGATGTTCAACAGCCCATACAGATCCCAGCCGACCTTGCGCCGCCGGTCGAGGTACGGCGACGTCCATTCGTCCGGGTAGTAACGATATTCGCCGACGTATTTCTCGTCGCGCTCGGGATCGTCGTAGGCGCTCGTCAGGGCGGCGGCGAGCGCATCGCGGGTCGCGCCCGTCGCGACATAGACGCGCCACGGCTGGATATTGGTGCCCGACGGCGCGCGGCTCGCCGCGGCGAGAATCGCCTCGATCGTCGCGCGCGGTACCGGGGTGGGCAGGAACGCGCGGATCGAGCGGCGCGACGTGAGCGCGGTGTCGACGTCGTGGGCAAGCGCGGGCGAAAACGGCTGGGACATCGGCGATTCCTGGGGGGGGCGGCGCGCGCGGATCGCGCGGCGGGTACGCACGCGGCGGCAGCGGTGCGGCGCGCACGGCGGACCTTCGATGATACGCGCGGCGCTCGCCGCGTGCAGCGCCGCGCGGGTGTTAGCAGCAGAGCGCGACGGCTGCTGGCTTGCGCGGGCGTTTCGGGGGGCTACACTGAAATCGCGGGGTCTGATGGGCAGACAGCGGTGAGCAGTGGGGTGGGCGATGACGACGGCGATGGTGAGACAGGAACTGGCGGTGGCGTCGTTCAGCACGGTCTACGATCTCGAGCGGGTCGAGACGGCGCTGAACGATCTGAATGACGGCGCGAGCGATGCGTTGCGCTCGACTTACGAGAAGATGCTGAAGACGGGCAACCTGCGGTTCTGCGTGAAGCCGAACCGGATGCCCGCGTTCGACACGCTGGCGCAGACGCTGCCGAATTTCGCGGAACCGCTCGACGATGTGCGCAAGCAGGTCGCGTTGTGCCTCGAAACCGAAGACCGCCTCGAATTGATGCCGATCCTGCTGCTCGGCGCGCCGGGCATCGGCAAGACGCATTTCGCGAAGGCGCTTGCGAAGATGCTCGGCACCGCCTACCACTACGTGCCGATGAGTTCGCTGACGGCGGGATGGATTCTGTCGGGGGCGTCGTCGCAATGGAAGAACGCGAAGCCGGGCAAGGTGTTCGATGCGCTGGTCAACGGCAGCTATTCGAACCCGGTGATCGCCGTCGACGAGATCGACAAGGCGGGCAGCGACGCGCAGTACGATCCGCTCGGCGCGCTGTATGCGCTGCTCGAGCACGATACCGCGAGCGCGTTCATCGACGAGTTCGCCGAGGTGCCGATCGACGCGGGCAACGTGATCTGGATCGCGACCGCGAACGATGCGCAGTCGATTCCCGAGCCGATTCTCAACCGGATGAACATCTACGAGATCGAGCCGCCCGATGCGGCCGGCGCGCGCCGCATCGGGCAGACGATCTATGGCGAGATCCGCAACGCGCACGCGTGGGGGCGGCGGTTTCCGGAGACGCTCGGCGACGCGTCGCTCGACGCGCTCGCCGCGATGCCGCCGCGCACGATGCGGCGCGCGCTGCTGCACGCGTTCGGCGCGGCGCGGCTCGACGGGCGCGACGTGATGCAGCCGCGCGACATCCGCCCCGACGAAAGCGGCGCGCGGCGCCGTCCGATCGGCTTTTGAGCAAAGGGCCGGCAGTGCTGCGCTGCACGACGTACAATCGTGGCTCCTGCTTTCAGGCGCGCAAACGACGCGAATGACAATGGAGCGGATTGATTGTGTGGTGATCGGCGCCGGCGTGGTGGGGCTGGCGATCGCACGCGAGCTGGCCGGGCGCGGGCGCGAGACGATGGTCCTGGAGGCGGCCGACGCGATCGGCACGGGCAGCAGCTCGCGCAACAGCGAGGTGATCCACGCGGGGCTGTATTACCCGCGCGGGTCGCTGAAGGCGGCGCTCTGCGTGCACGGGCGCGACATGCTGTATGAATTCTGCGAAGCCAGTCATGTGCCGCATCGCCGATGCGGCAAGCTGGTCGTCGCGACGTCGGCCGCGCAGCTCAAGCAGATGAAGGCGATTGCGGCGCGCGCCGAGGAAAACGGCGTGCTCGATCTGCTCACGCTGTCGCGCGACGAGGTGCAGACGCTCGAACCCGAACTCGAATGCGTCGGTGCGCTGTTCTCGCCGAGCACCGGGATCATCGACAGCCATCAGTTGATGCTGGCGCTGCTCGGCGACGCGGAGCGCGACGGCGCGGTGTGCGCGCTGCTGTCGCCGGTCGAGTCGATCGACGTGCTGAGCGGCGGCGGGTTCCTGATCCGCGCGGGCGGCGCGGAGCCGACCGAGATCGAGGCGAACTGCGTGATCAACAGCGCCGGGCTGGGCGCGCAGGCGCTGGCGCGGCGCATCGGCGGGCTCGATCCGCGCTGGGTGCCGCCGCTGTATCTCGCGCGCGGCAATTATTTCAGCCTGTCGGGCCGCGCGCCGTTCTCTCATCTGGTTTATCCGATGCCCGACCGGGCCGGGCTCGGCGTGCATCTGACGCTCGATTTGGGCGGACAGGCGCGCTTCGGCCCGGACGTCGAATGGATCGATGCGCTGCGCTACGACGTCGATCCGCGTCGCGCGGACGCGTTCTACGCGCTGATCCGCTCGTACTGGCCGGGTTTGCCGGACGATGCGCTGCAGCCGGCGTACTCGGGCATCCGGCCGAAGATCGCGGGGCCGGGCGAGCCGGCCGCCGATTTCATGATCCAGGGCGTGGCTCAGCACGGGGTGCGTGGGCTCGTGAATCTGTTCGGTATCGAGTCGCCGGGCTTGACGGCGTCGCTGGCGATCGCGCAGCGGGTGGGCGAGATGGCGGCGCGCGCGTAGGCGGCGCGTCGTTGTGTCGCTTTTGAATCCCTTATCTCCGGAATTTCGGGCCGCACATGGGTGGGCTTGGGCGTTATGCTTGTGACCGGCTGCCGCTAGAGCAGCTCACAACCCACAATGTTGGAGCGAGTCCCCATGAAAACGTCCCGCCGGAGTTTCCTGATTTCGAGCGTCGGTGCCGTGTCGGCACTGGCGTTGTCGCGCGAAGCGTTCGCTGATGCGCCGATGCTGACCGAAACCGACCCGACCGCTGTCGCGCTCGGCTACAAGTCCGATGCGACCAAGGTCGACAAGGCCAAGTATTCGAAGTACGCGGCCGGCCAGGATTGCGCGGCGTGCATGTTGTACCAGGGCAAGAAGGGTTCGGCGTCGGGGCCGTGCGGCGCGTTCCCGGGCAAGCAGGTGCAGGCGAAGGGGTGGTGCAGCGCGTTCACGAAAATGGCGTGATGCGCGCAGCGGCATCGTGCGGTGCCGCATCGCGTGACATCGAAGGACGCTCGTCATCGGTCGGATGACGGGCGTTTTTTTATTGCTTGAAATCGATTCCAACGCTTTCTACACTCGCTGCACGACAGCGCGCGCTCTGGCGAGGGGTGTGGTTTCGTCGGGCGTGGCGGGGCATATCGACAGGCGGGGGACGAATGGCATCGGTGGCGACTTCGACGAAGACGGCGGGGCATGCATTGAACCGGCGGGCGGTGATTGCGGCGGTGATCGGCAATGCGCTGGAATGGTATGACTTCACCGTGTTCAGTTTCATGGCGGTGGTGATTGCCGAGCTGTTTTTCCCGACGAGCAGCGAGTATTCGTCGTTGCTGCTGACGACGGCGACGTTTGGCGTCGCGTTTTTCATGCGGCCGATCGGCGGGATCGTGCTGGGTTTGTATGCGGATCGTGCGGGGCGCAAGGCGGCGCTGTCGCTGGTGATCCTGCTGATGACGGCGGGTATTTTCCTGCTGGCGGTGGCGCCGCCTTATGCGGCGATCGGGATCGGCGGGCCGTTGCTGATCGTGTTCGGGCGGCTGCTGCAGGGGTTTTCCGCGGGGGGCGAGTTCGGCAGTGCGACGGCGCTGCTGATCGAGGCGGCGCCGTTTTCGAAGCGGGGGTTTTACGGCAGTTGGCAGATGTCGAGCCAGGCGGCGGCGCTTTTGATCGGTGCGATCGTCGGTGCGACGGTGACGCGCGGGTTGTCGGTCGAGGCGCTGCATTCGTGGGGCTGGCGGGTGCCGTTCATTCTCGGGCTGGTGATCGGGCCGATCGGGTTCTATATCCGGCGACACCTCACGGATTCGGAGGCGTTTCTGCACGCGAAGCAGAGCGCGCGGCGCGCGACGCTCGGCGAGGTGCTGTCGCAGCACGGGCGTGAGGTCGTGTGCGGGCTCGGGTCGGTCGTGGCGCTGACCGTGACGATCTACGTGCTGATCAGCTATCTGCCGACCTTCGCGGTGAAGCAGCTGAAGCTGCCTTACGCGGAGTCGTTCTATGCGGTGATCATCGGCAATCTGCTGCTGACGGTACTGTCGCCCATCGCGGGGGCGTGGTCCGACCGGATCGGGCGCAAGGGACTGTCGCTGTGGTCGCTCGTGCTCACGCTCGTGCTGATCTATCCGCTGTTCGTCTGGCTCGATGCCGCGCCCAGCATCACGCGGCTGATCATCGTTCAAGCCATTCTGTCCGTGACACTCGCCGGATACTACGGGCCGTTCGGCGCGATGATCGCCGAGCTGTTTCCCGCCCATGTGCGGTCGACCGGACTGTCGCTCGCCTATAACGTCGCCGTCATGCTGTTCGGCGGGTTCGGGCAGTTCATCGTGACCTGGCTCATCAAGGCCACCGGGACGCCGTTGGCACCGACCTATTACGTCATGGCCGGGTTGGCGATTTCGGTTTTGGCTGTCGCGTTTGTGCCTCGTAGGAGTGTGGATCTTGATGATGGGCGGTGAAGGGGTAGTAGGGTTTCTGGCGGTGAACTTGTTTTCGTGTCGGTCTATCAGCGTCGCCCCTCCCCGGGGCAGGGGTCACTTTTCTTTGTCTTGCCAAAGAAAAGTAACCAAAAGAAAGGCGCTTTTCTGATCCAAGCTTAAGGTGCCCTCATCACACTGACTGGCCCAGCACCTAAGTGTCCACCACGTTCAGAACGCGGATAGGCGCGCGCAGGCACTGAGGCATCGCACCACGGTACGAAGTGGTATGCCTCCAGTCCGCTCCATCCTCGCTTCGCTCGGACGTCAGGTACACCCCTGCTCGAGATGTTTGCGGGCGGTCGAACTGGTATCGCCCGCTCCGGATTCGTCGATCAATCAGCCGCGCCCGCATATCAGTGATGAATGCGGGCGTTGTTGCATGTGGGTCTGGAGATGGTGGAAGGAAGGGGGGGCGTCGTTGAATGACGATGGGCGGGCATGGAGGTCAAGAGGTTTATGTGCCGGGACCGTTTGCTTGTGCGTGGATGATGTACCCGATGTCCGAGCTTGCGAGGATGGAGCGGACTGGGGGCATACCACTCTGTTTCGTGGTGCGATGTCACGGTGCCTGCGCGCGCCTATTCGCGTTTTNCGGGACCGTTTGCTTGTGCGTGGATGATGTACCCGATGTCCGAGCTTGCGAGGATGGAGCGGACTGGGGGCATACCACTCTGTTTCGTGGTGCGATGTCACGGTGCCTGCGCGCGCCTATCCGCGTTCTCATCGTGGTGGACACTTAGGTGCTGGGCCAGTTCGTTTTACGGGGGCACCCTAAGCTTGGATCAGAAAAGCGCCTTTCTTTTGGTTACTTTTCTTTGGCAAGACAAAGAAAAGTGACCCCTGCCCCGGGGAGGGGCGACGCTGATAGACCGACACGAAAACAAGTTCAACGACAGAAAACCCACCCATAAGCCCCTTATCCCAGCAAGTTCCCCGAAAGTGTTTTGCCTTGCCTAAGAAGAAAAGAGTCCTGAATCCAGCACATCCGCTAATAACCATTTCACAAAAAACTAGGTAGCAACGCTAATAGACGAAAACACCTCTGAACTCCTGGCCCGGAGCGGGGCTAGCTTCCGGAGGGGGGGCCTCTCCGCGGCATATTGAAATCGGCCATTCCCGCCGACCGCCGGGCGGCCATTCCCGGCCGCCCCCCTTCGATAATTTTCTCCTCCTTGTTCCCATATCGAAAGCTCAAGTAATATCCGCCTACGCTGGCCCAGGCCAGCCCTGAACTGGAGACTGGAGGAAACATGGAACATAATCGTCTGTTGCGCGCACTGCGTGTTACCGCCATTGCGGGCGTTGCAGCGGCATCGTTCGGCATCGCGGGCGCTGCCTTCGCGCAGATCCCGAATAAAACGCTCGTCTACTGCTCAGAAGGCAGCCCGGCAGGCTTCGATTCCGCACAATTCACCACTGGCGTCGATTTCACCGCCTCGACCTTCACCATTTACAACCGCCTCGTCGAATTCGAACGCGGCGGCACCCAGGTCGAACCCGGCCTCGCGGAAAAATGGGATGTGTCGCCCGACGGCAAGGCATACACCTTCCATCTGCGCCACGGCGTCAAGTTCCAGACCACCGACTACTTCAAGCCCAGCCGCGAATTCAACGCGGACGACGTCCTGTTCACGTTCCAGCGCATGCTCGACCCGAACCAGGCGTTCCGCAAGGCCTACCCGGCATCGTTCCCGTACTTCACCGACATGGGCCTCGACAAGCTGATCACCAAGGTCGAAAAAGTCGACCCGTACACGGTCCGCTTCACCCTCTCCGAACCGAACGCGCCGTTCATCCAGAACATGGCGATGGAGTTCGCATCGATCCTGTCGGCCGAATACGCCGACCAGCTGCTCAAAGCCGGCAAGGCCCCGGACATCAACCAGAAACCGATCGGCACCGGCCCGTTCGTGTTCCGCAGCTACACGAAAGACGCGACCATCCGCTTCGACGGCAATCCCGACTACTGGAAGAAAGGCGACGTGAAGATCTCGAAGCTGATTTTCTCGATCACCCCCGACCCGGGCGTGCGCGTGCAGAAAATCAAGCGCAACGAATGCCAGGTGATGAGCTATCCGCGCCCCGCCGACATCGCGACGCTGAAAGCCGATTCCAACGTCGACATGCCCTCGCAGCCGGGCTTCAACCTCGGCTATCTCGCGTACAACGTCGAACGCAAGCCGCTCGACAAGGTCGAGGTCCGCCAAGCGCTCGACATGGCGATCAACAAGAAAGCGATCATCGAATCGGTCTACCAGGGCGCCGGCCAAGCCGCCGCCGCGCCGATGCCGCCGACCCAGTGGTCGTTCGACAAGAACCTGAAGGGCGCCGCCTACGATCCGGCGAAAGCCAAGGCGCTGCTCGCCAAGGCCGGCTTCGCCAGCGGCTTCGAAACGACGCTGTGGGCCATGCCCGTGCAACGCGCCTACAACCCGAACGCACGCCTGATGGCGGAAATGATCCAGGCCGACTGGGCGAAGATCGGCGTCACCGCCAAGATCGTCACCTACGAATGGGGCGAGTACATCAAGCGCGCGCACGCCGGCGAACAAGGCGCGATGCTGATCGGCTGGACCGGCGACAACGGCGACCCCGACAACTGGCTCGGCACGCTGCTCGGCTGCGACGCGCTCAAGGGCAGCAACTTCTCGAAGTGGTGCTACAAGCCGTTCGACGACCTGGTCCAGAAGGGCCGCGTCACGACCGGCCAGGACGCCCGCACCAAGATCTACCTGCAGGCGCAGCAGATCTTCGCGCAGCAACTGCCGTTCTCGCCGATCGCCAACTCGACGGTCTACCAGCCGGTGCGCAAGAACGTCGTCGACATGCGCATCGAGCCGCTCGGCTACGCGCGCTTCGACGGTGTCGGCGTGAAGTAAGCCGCGCAGAGTACGCTGTCAGACTGACTGGACGATAAATCACCCGGCGGCGGGGAGTCACAAGCTCCTCGTCGCCGGTCGCACATTTCCCACAAGAAAATCCGAGACCCACCATGTTTCGATTCGTTTTGCGCCGCATCGGCATGGTGATCCCGACCTTTATCGGCATCACCATTCTTGCGTTCGCGCTGATCCACCTGATACCGGGAGACCCCATCGAAGTGATGATGGGCGAGCGCGGCGTCGATCCCGCCATGCACGCGGAGGCGATGAAGCGCCTCGGGCTCGACGAGCCGCTGCCGATACAGTATCTCCACTACATCGGCCGCGCACTGCACGGCGACCTCGGAACCTCGATCATCACCAACAGCAGCGTGATGGGCGAATTCCTCGCGCGCTTTCCCGCCACCGTCGAACTCTCGATCTGCGCGCTGCTGTTCGCACTGCTCGTCGGCCTGCCGGCCGGCGTGTTCGCCGCGCTGCGGCGCGGCACCGTGGTCGACCACACCGTGATGGGCACCGCGCTCACCGGCTACTCGATGCCGATCTTCTGGTGGGGCCTCATCCTCATCATGGTGTTCTCGTCGTATCTCGGCTGGACCCCGGTGTCCGGGCGCCTCGCCGTCGAATACGAAATTCCCCATACCACCGGCTTCATGCTCATCGACACGCTGCTGTCCGGCGAAGAAGGCGCATTCGCGTCGGCGGTGAGCCACCTGATCCTGCCCGCGATCGTGCTCGGCACGATCCCGCTCGCGGTGATCGCGCGAATGACGCGTTCGTCGATGCTCGAAGTGCTGCGCGAGGACTACATCCGCACCGCGCGCGCGAAAGGCCTGTCGCCCGCCCGCGTGATCGTCGTGCATGCGCTGCGCAATGCGCTGATCCCGGTCGTCACCGTGATCGGCCTGCAGGTCGGCACGCTGCTCGCGGGCGCGGTGCTGACGGAAACCCTGTTCTCGTGGCCGGGCGTCGGCAAGTGGCTGATCGATGCGATCGGCCGCCGCGACTATCCGGTCGTGCAAGGCGGCATCCTGATGATCGCGACGCTCGTGATCGTCGTGAACCTGGTCGTCGATCTGCTGTACGGCGTGCTGAATCCGCGCATCCGCCACACGAGGTAAACACCATGCACTCCCACGCTCCCATTCATCCGCTGCGCCTCGAAGGCGCGCGCGCCTCCATCGAGGCGGCCCCGCAGGAGGCGCCGTGAGCGACATCCAAAATGCCATGCCCAGCCAGGCCGCGCCGGTGAGCGGACGCACGCTCGCGCTGCGCGA
The DNA here is from genome assembly GCF_034721475.1 of Burkholderia alba. Taxonomy (NCBI): domain Bacteria; kingdom Pseudomonadati; phylum Pseudomonadota; class Betaproteobacteria; order Burkholderiales; family Burkholderiaceae; genus Burkholderia; species Burkholderia alba. Next base: position 106,372 of record NZ_JAWJWL010000007.1, read on the forward strand.
ATTCTGGGCCAATTTCTCCCGCAACCGCGGCGCGGTCGGCGCGGGAATCGTCGTGCTCGCGCTGATCGTCGTCGCGCTGTTCGCGCCGCTGCTCGCGCCGCACAGTCCGATCGAACAGTACCGCGACTACGTGAAGATCCCGCCCGCATGGCTCGACGGCGGCAACTGGAAATTCATTCTCGGCACCGACGAAGCGGGCCGCGACATCCTGTCCCGTCTGATGTACGGCGCGCGGATGTCGTTCTGGATCGGCTTCGTGTCCGTCGTGCTCGCGCTGCTGCCGGGCATCGTGCTCGGGCTCGTCGCGGCGTTCTTCCAGTCGTGGGCCGACACCCCGGTGATGCGCGTGATGGACGTGCTGCTCGCGCTGCCGTCGCTCCTGCTCGCGGTGGCCGTCGTCGCGATCATCGGGCCGGGCCTCACCAACACGATGCTCGCGATCGCGATCGTCGCGCTGCCGGGCTACGTGCGGCTGACGCGCGCGTCGGCGCTCGGCGAACTGCAGAAGGAATATGTCACCGCCTCGCGCGTCGCGGGCGCGGGCACGCTGCGCCTGATGTTCTCGCAGGTGCTGCCGAACTGCACGGCGCCGCTGATCGTCCAGGCGACGCTCGGCTTCTCGTCCGCGATCCTCGACGCGGCCGCGCTCGGCTTCCTCGGGCTCGGCGTGCAGCCGCCGACGGCGGAGTGGGGCGCGATGCTCGCCTCCGCGCGCGACTACATCGACAACGCCTGGTGGATCGTCACGATGCCCGGCCTGTCGATCCTGATCTCGGTGCTCGCGATCAACCTGCTCGGCGACGGGCTGCGCGACGCGCTCGATCCCAAACTGAAACGGATGGCGTGAGATGAAACGACCCCCACACGCGCTGCCTCCCGAGGGAACGGTCGGCATTCCTGGAACCATCCGTCGGGTACTGACATGAGCAATCTACTGACCATCCGCAATCTCGCGGTGAGCTTCAACGGCCTGCCGGCGGTCGACCGGATCAACCTGTCGATCGCGCCGGGCGAAGTGGTCGGCGTGGTAGGCGAATCGGGCTCGGGCAAGAGCGTGACGATGATGGCGCTGATGGGCCTGATCGACGCGCCCGGCATCGTCACGGCCGACGAAGTCACGTTCAACGGCGTCGACCTGCTGAAGGCCAGCGCGAGAGCGCGCCGCCGGATCATCGGCAAGGACATCGCGATGGTGTTTCAGGACGCGCTGACGAGCCTGAATCCGAGCTATACGGTCGGCTACCAGATCAAGGAGGTGCTGAAGCTGCACGAAGGGCTGCACGGCGATGCGCTCAGGAAGCGCGCGCTCGAACTGCTCGACCAGGTCGGCATTCCCGATGCGAAGAACCGGATCGATACGTTCCCGCACCAGATGTCGGGCGGCATGAACCAGCGCGTGATGATCGCGATGGCGGTCGCGTGCAATCCGAAGCTGCTGATCGCCGACGAACCCACCACCGCGCTCGACGTGACGATCCAGGCGCAGATCATGGATCTGCTCGTGCAACTGCAGAAGGAGCGCGGGATGGCGCTGGTGCTGATCTCGCACGATCTTGCGGTCGTGTCGGAGGTCGCACAGCGAGTCGCGGTGATGTACGCGGGCGAGGTGATCGAGACGAATCACGTGCCGGACATCTTCCGCGAGCCGCATCACCCGTATACTGAAGCGCTGCTGGCCGCGATTCCCGAGCACAACGTGGGCGCGAAGCGGCTCGCCGCGCTGCCGGGCATGGTGCCCGGCCGCGACGACCGTCCGAGCGGCTGCCTTTTTGCCCCGCGCTGCAAGTACGTGGCCGACGATTGCCGGAAGGCGCGCCCCGCGCTCGCCGAACTCGCCGCCGGCAACGACGGCATGCGCGCGCGCTGCATCAAGCCCTTGAACCTGCAAGCGATCGGCACACCGGGAGGCGCACGATGAACGCAGTCCACGAAACGCCCCGCGCCGCGCCGCACGACGACGTGGTGCTCGTCGCCGACCAGCTCGCGCGGCATTACACGGTGAAGCGCGGCATGTTCGGGCAGGGCACCGTGAAGGCGCTCAACGGCGTGTCGTTCGAGCTGAAACGCGGCAAGACGCTCGCCGTCGTCGGCGAATCCGGCTGCGGCAAATCGACGCTGGCCCGTCAGTTGACGATGATCGAGCCGCCCACCTCGGGCCGCCTGTCGATCGACGGCCGCGATGTCGCCGGCGCGAGCAAGGACACGATCGCCGAACTGCGCCGCCGCGTGCAGATGGTGTTCCAGAATCCGTTCGCGTCGCTGAACCCGCGCAAGACCGTCGAGCAGACGCTCGGCGAGCCGCTCGCGATCAACACCACACTGACGGCGGCGGAGCGCGCGCAGCGCATCGCGCAGATCATGCGCACGGTCGGGCTGCGGCCGGAGCATGCGAAGCGCTATCCGCACATGTTCTCGGGCGGCCAGCGGCAGCGCGTCGCGATCGCGCGCGCGATGATCCTCGATCCGCAGATCGTCGTCGCCGACGAACCGGTGTCCGCGCTCGACGTGTCGATCCAGGCGCAGATCCTGAATCTCTTCATGGATCTGCAGGAGCAGTTCAAGACGAGCTACGTGTTCATCTCGCACAACCTGTCGGTGGTCGAACACATCGCCGACGACGTGATGGTGATGTACTTCGGCAGCGTCGCCGAACTGGGCGACAAGAAGACGATCTACGCGCGGCCGCGCCATCCGTACACGCGTTCGCTGATGTCGGCGACGCCCGCCATCTTCGAATCGGACCGGAAGATCCAGATCAAGCTGGAAGGCGAGCTGCCGTCGCCGCTCAATCCGCCGTCGGGCTGCACGTTTCATCAGCGCTGTCCGTACGCGGTCGAGCGCTGCCGGACGGACGTGCCCGTGCTGCGCGACGTCGATCACCGGCTCGTGGCCTGCCATCGCGCCGAGGAGGTAGGGGAGGCCAATGCCTGAAGCAGTAGCGGCGCGCACCCTCGCGCGCCGTATGCGTATCGGCGGCAGGCGCGCGGCGCGCGTCTGCCGGGCCACCCGGCGATGGGGCGCGCGTGCCCTGGCGGGCGCGGCGCTCGCCGGCGCGTGCGCCGGCGTCGGCCTGCTGATGCCGGCCACCCTCGCGCAGGCGGCCGGCGCAGCGGCGAATGCGCCGCTGCACCCGTCGCAGCTCGCGCCGTCCGGCCTGTCGCTGCCGGGCTTCCACACCCCGCCGGGCACCGTGTCGGGCGGCCCGGTGCGCACCCAGCCCGCGCGCATGCCGTTCTATGTCGCGACGAAGGGCAAGACCACGATCTACCTGCTCGGCACGATGCACGTCGGCGATCCGGCCGACTATCCGCCGACCCTGCCGTTCCGCCGGCCGATCCTCGCCGCGCTCGCCGCATCGCCGACACTCGCGCTCGAACTGTCGCCGGACGACCTGCTCGAATCTCAGGACGACGTGTCGAAGTACGGCATCTGCAACTACGCCTGCCTGCCGCGGCTGCTGCCCGAGGCGCTGTGGCAGAAGCTCGCGAACCGGCTGCACGGCAACCCGGCCGCGCTCGCCGGGATCCGCCGGATGCGTCCATGGCTCGCGGCGCTGGTGGTCGAGACCTATGATTCGCTGTCGGCCGGCCTGCAAACGGAATACGGCACCGAGGCGCAACTGCAGAATGTCTTTCTGCGTAAAAAGGGCGGGAAAGTGGTGGGCCTCGAGACGCTGGCCGAGCAGATGCGCGCGTTCACCGGGCTGACGCTCGAGCAGCAGCGCGAGATGCTCGCGCAGGACATGGTGCAGAGTCCCGCGCAGAATGCCGCCGACGTGAAGGCGCTGCATCGGCTGTGGCGCATCGGCGACGCGGATGCGCTCGCCGCGTGGGCGACCGCGAAGTCGGAACGGCTCGCGCGCTCGAAGCCCGTATCGGATGCGATCGACAACAAGATCGTGTACGAGCGCAACCGGCGCTTCGTGTTCCGGATGACGCAGATCGCCGCGCCGAACCGACCGCTGTTCGTCGCGATCGGCGCGCTGCACTTCGGCGGCCCGAAAGGCGTACTCGAGCTGCTGCGCCAGCAGGGCTACCGGGTCGACGCGAACTGACGGGAAGACGGGATAAACCCTTGCCGGGCAACGAATATTGTTTCAACGATTGACACCCCCCGGACGTAAATCTATTCTCCAATCCACAACAGTTTCAAATAGAAAAAAGCGCTACGGGGAATTACCAAAAATACAGCGCGGGGTTAGCGTTGCCGGCACGTATTTACGTGCCGGCGGCGGGTTGTCTGCATGCACGGCGGGGCCACACCACTGATAAACCCGCATGCGGGCACACGTGCAGAGTCAGCTAGACGTTCCGCCGTTCGGCCGGGGGAAGCAATCGGGCGGCGGCGGACGCGTTTTATCCGGCGGATCCGATTCGTTTCCGATTAACGGTGACGTTTTTTAATGTCACGGTTCCGGATGGTATATTTAAACGCGTGATCGTCCGTTTCACTCGATTCAAAAGAAAAAAGCGCCGCGAGGGCGCTTTTCTTTTATCCGGCGAAGGTTATCGGAACATCAGGACATTCAGCAGGAAGATGTTCGCGGCCAGGATCGCGAGCGCGGTCGGCACCTGCACCTTGATCACGGCATTCTTGTCCGGCAGTTCGAGCAGCGCGGCGGGCACCATGTTGAAGTTCGCCGCCATCGGCGTCATCAGCGTGCCGCAGTAGCCGGAGAACATCCCGATCGCGACCATCACCGCCGGGTCGCCATGGAACACGTTGACGAGGATCGGCACCCCGACGCCGCCGGTCATCACGGGGAACGCCGCGAAACCGTTGCCCATCACCATCGTGAAGAGCGCCATCCCGATGCAGTACACCGCCACCGCGATCAGCCGGTAATCGAGGCTGATGAACGACGTGGTCACATGCGCGACCGCCTTGCCCACGCCGGCGTCGGAGAACACCAGGCCGAGCATGCCGAGCATCTGCGGCAGCACCGCCGCCCACGACAGCGCGTCGACGAGCCGCCGGGTTTCCTTCATCGATTGTCCGACCGTGTCGCGGGTCATCACGCACGCGATGCCGAGCGCGATCACGCAGCCGATGCCGAAGCCGATCAGCGTGACGTTCTTCGGGTCGATCAGCGGCACGCCGCCGGTCTTCAGGTGGCTCGCGGCGAGCGTGACCACGACGGTGACGAACGGGATCGTCAGCGCCGGCACGAACAGCCGGTTGCCGCGCCGCGCGGCGCTCGCCTTGCGCGCGTCCTCGGACAGCAGCTTCGGCTTGGCCGCGGTGACGCCGCCGAAGCCGGCGATCAACGCCATCACGATCACGAGTACGCCGACCAGCTCGACGGGCAGGTGGTCGCCGGCGAGAAAGATCAGCGCGTAGAGAATCCAGAAGCCGCCGGCGGTGAAGCGGCGCGGGTGGTCGCGATCGGTGACGATCATCCCGCCGACGATCAGCAGCACGACGCCGAGCAGCCAGAACAGGTAAGTGAGGGTGAGCGTCATGCGTGGTCTCCCCGGTCGGCGGCGCGCGCGGCATGCGCGGCGCCGGCGGCAACGAGGCCGCCCAGCTCGCGCTCGAGCCGGCGGTCGAGCAGCCACAGCCGGAAGCCGTGGATCAGGAACGCGCAGATGGCGGTCGGGATGCCCCACAGCGCGACGTGCATCGGTTCGACGACGATGCCGGCCTCCTTCAGGAACGTCACCATCAGCACGATCGCGCCGAACGCGACGAAGATGTCCTCGCCGAAGAACAGGCCGACGTTGTCGGTGGCCGCCGCATACGCGCGCAGCCGGTGGCGGGTCGGCTCGGGCAGCGGCCCGAAGCGGTTCTCGGTCGCGCCTTCGGCCATCGGCGCGATCAGCGGGCGCACCATCTGCGGATGGCCGCCGAGCCCTGTCAGGCCGACCGCCGCCGTGAGTTCGCGCACCAGCAGGTAGACGATCAGCAGGCGTCCCGCGGTGGCCGCCTTGATGGTGGCGATCCACGTCTGCGCGCGCTCGCGCAGCCCGTGCCGCTCGAGCAGCCCGATCACCGCCAGCGGCAGCAGGATGATCAGCGGGATGTTGCGGGTTTTGAGGAAGCCGGCGCCGATCGCGGCGAGGATCTTGTCGGGCGGGAAGTGCGCGCTCACGGCCGTGACGATCGCCGCGACCGCGACGATCAGCATCGGATTGAAGCGCAGCACGAAGCCGACGATGATCACGGCGACGCCGATCAGCGGCCATAGACTCACGGTGCTCTGCATTGACGATCTCCAGACAGGGTTTTATCTTTCGCCGCCCGCACGGCACGGACGGCGCTCAGCGGCCCGCGCGTCGCGCGGGCCGGCGAACTCCCGCGGCTCTGCCGGCCGCTCGAGGTTGCAGCTTGCCGCACGCGGCGCGGTGCGCGGCGCGTGGCGGTCGATCGTTTTCGCGGGGGCTGCGCGTTACGCGCGCTCGCCTGCGTGCAGCGCGCCGGGCGCGTGGATGTCGATGCCCGCGTGCTCGAGCGCCGCGCGGATGCGCCGCGCGAACGCGAGCGCGTGCGGACCGTCGCCGTGCAGGCAGACCGTTTGCGCATGCAGCGGCACCCATTCGCCGGTGACCGCGCGCACCCGCCGGCCGCGCACCATGTCGAGGGTGCGGGCGAGCATCTCGTCCTCGTCGTCGATCAGCGCGCCGGGCTGGCTGCGCGGCACCAGCGAGCCGTCCGCGCGGTAGCCGCGATCGGCGAACACTTCCTCGACGGCGGTGAGGCCCGCGCGCCGCGCGGCCGATACGAAGCCGCTGTTCGCGAGGCCGAACACGGCCAGCGACGGATCGAAATCGTGGATCGCGGACACGACCGCGTCGGCGATGTCGATGTCGCGCGCGGCCTGGTTGTAGAGCGCGCCGTGCGGTTTGACGTGCGCGATGCGTCCGCCTTCCGCCTGCGCGATCGCCGACAGCGCACCCAGCTGATAGAGCACGCCCGCGTAGATTTCGCCGGCGGGCAGATCCATTTCCTTGCGGCCGAAATTCTCGGGATCGTGAAAGCTCGGATGCGCGCCGATCGCCACGTTCTTCTCGACGGACCAGCGCACGCAGTCGCGCATCGCCTGCGCGCCCCCCGCGTGCCAGCCGCAGGCGATGTTGGCCGACGTGACGAGATCGAGCAGCGCCTCATCCGAGCCGCACCCTTCGCCGAGATCGGCATTCAGATCGATTTCCATGGTGTCCTCGTCCAAAGGGGCTGATTTTTCAGGGGGCATGCCGTTCGCCTCGTCATGCCGCCCGGTTCCGCGCGCGTTCGCGCGCTTCGTCGCGCATCGCGATCGCGACGTCGATCTGCCGCAGGTACGCGCGTTCGGCCGCGAGCGCCTCATGGGCGGTTTCGAGCGTCGCCGGCACGAAGCGGATCGGCAAATTCAGGCGCGCCTGCGCGAGCTTCCACAGATCGGCGCGGATCACCGTGCCGATCTTCGGATAGCCGCCCGTGGTCTGCGCGTCGCTCATCAGCACGATCGGCTGGCCGTTCGGCGGCACCTGGATCGTGCCGGGCAGCACCGCGTGCGACAGCAGGTCGTCCGCCTTGCTTCGCGCGAGCGCGGTGCCCGCCAGCCGGTAGCCCATCCGGTTGCTGTTCGGCGTGACGATCCATTCGTCGTCCCACAGCGTCTGCTGCGACGCCGGGGTGAAGCTCGCGTATTGCGGGCCGGGCAGCACCCGCACGGGCATCGCCCAGGGCGCGTGCGCGGGGCGGTGGCGGCGCGGCGGTTCGTCGATCCGCGTGAATGCGCACCAGGCCGGTGCCTTCACGCCGAACTCGGGTGCGTCGGCGGCGAGGCAGCCGGGCACGTCCGCCGCCGGCGCGCCGACCGGCAGGCGGTCGCCGTCGCGCAGCGCGCGGCCGCCGAGGCCGCCGAAGCGCGACGCGAGATCGGTGCTGCGCGAGCCGATCATCGGCAGCACGTCGACGCCGCCCGCGATGCACAGATAGCCGCGCATCCCGCGCTTGGCGACGGGCAGCACGAGTGTCTGGCCCGCGCGCACGGGCAGGCTCCACCAGGAATAAACGGGCTGGCCGTCGAGCGTCGCGCCGAATTCGGTACCGGTGATCGCGATGCGCGTCGCGCGCGGAAAGTGGAACGACGCCGGGCCGAAGGTGATTTCGACGGCCGCGGCGTCGGGGCGGTTGCCGACCAGCCGGTTGCCGACTTCGAGCGCGAGCGTGTCGAGTGCGCCGCCTTGCGCGACGCCGAGATGCCGGAAGCCGTGCCGGCCGAGATCCTGGACGGTCGACAGCGGGCCGGCGCGCAGCACTTCAATGTTGCCGGCGGAAGCGTGACGGTTCATGACGCATGCACTCCCGCGACGGTGAAGCGCACCCGGTCGCCCGGCTGCAGCAGGGTCGGCGGCGTTTGCGCGGGATCGAACAGCGCGAGCCGGGTGCGGCCGATCAGCTGCCAGCCACCGGGGGCGGCGGCGGGGTAGATGCCGGTCTGCTCGCCGCCGATGCCGACCGAGCCGGCCGGCACTTCGAGCCGGGGCGCCGCGCGCCGCGGCGTGTGCAGCGCGGCGTCGAGGCCACCCATGTAGCTGAAGCCGGGCTGGAAGCCGAGGAAGAACACGACGTAGCGGCCGCCCGCGTGGCGCCGCACGACTTCGTCGACGGACAGCCCGGTGTGCGCGGCGACCGCATCGAGATCGGGGCCGGATGCGCCCCCGTATTCGACCGGAATGTCGATCTCGCGGCCGCTCTCGGCCACGCCGTCCGCCGCGTCCCACGCGGCCTGCAGCATGGGCAGCAGCGTCGCGGCGGCGGTGGCGAGCGGATCGAACACGATCGTCAGGTTGTTCATGCCCGGCACGATGTCGACGACGTGCGGCCAGTGCCGCGCCGCGGTGGCGACGGCCCAGATGCGGCGCTGGCAGTCGAGCGTCGCGGGGGGCGGCGCTTCGCAGACCAGGGCGGAATCGCCGAGCGGATAGAGGCGTGGAGTGGTCATGGGTGGCAAGCATACGGCGGAACGCCGCTGGTCAAGAATACATTGTCAATAAAATGTCGATAACTTATCAATAAGCGTTTTTGCGGAGGAGGCGCCGCGCGGGTTCTGTCGTACACTGCGGCTCACCTCGAACCGAGCCGGACCGTTTCCGCCATGCAGCGCCATCCGACCAAGATTGTCTCTTCCGAACATCTCGTTTCCGAGAACAGCGCGGAATTATCCGAACTCGAGTACGGCCTCATCATGGCAAGCAACGCGTTCAATCGCTGGATGGTGAGGTGTATGGCGGCGGCGGGCGCGAAGGACATGACGGCGGTCGAGGTGTCGCTGCTGCATCACGTCAGCCATCGCGAACGGAAGAAGAAGCTCGCGGATATCTGCTTCGTGCTCAATATCGAAGATACCCACGTTGCCACGTATGCGCTTAAGAAGCTCGTAGCTAGAGGGTATGTAAACAGCGAAAAGACAGGCAAGGAAGTGTTCTTTTCCGCGACTCAGGCGGGGCGCGATCTCTGCATGAAATACCGCGAGGTGCGCGAGCACTGCCTGATCGAGACGCTCAAGGACAGTGGTCTGACCAATGAGCAGATCGGCGAGGCCGCGCAGCTGCTGCGCAACGCATCGGGCCTCTACGACACGGCGGCGCGCGCGGCGGCGTCGCTGTAGGCGGCGCGCGGTCGCATCCGCTCCGCCGCCCGGCCGGCGTCAGCCGCCCGAGCGGATCGGGCCCGCATCGGTCACGATCCAGTCGAGCGGCCGGTCGTGCGCTTCGCGCGGCAGCGCGTCCACTCCGCACACCTCATAGGCGACGCCGACCGTGACCGGCCGCGTCGCGTCCGGCCATGCGCAGAGCGTGCGGTCGTAGTAGCCGCCGCCATAGCCGAGCCGGTAGCCGGCGCGATCGAAACCCACGCAGGGAATCAGCAGCAGGTCCGGCACGACCGGCTCGTCCGACGCCGGTTCGGGGATCCGGTGATGGCCTTCGCGCATCGGCGCATCGGGGCGCCATGCATGGAATTCGAGCGGGGTGTGGGGCTGTCTGATGACCGGCAACGCAGCCTGCCGGTCCGGGTCGCCCGCGAGCCAGGCGGACACCGCCGCGCGCGCGTCGAACTCTCCCGCGAGCGGCCAGTAGAAGCCGACCGTGCGCGGCGCATGCGTGCGCAGCAACGCGAGCACGCAGCGCGCGAGCGCGGCGTTCGCGAGCGGTTCGCCGTGCGCGTCGCGGCGCTTCTGCGCAAGCGTTTTGCGCAGGATCCGCTTCGCGTCCGCGGCAGGGGGGCGTGCTATGCTTCCGCTCACTTCGTGCTCCCTTCATAACGATGTCAACCAGCCTTTTTCGAGTATATCGCGCGGCATTGCTGACGCTCGTCACCGTCACGCTGGCCGGGTGGGCAGCCTCGTGCGCCGCGCAGTCCGCCGACGATGCGACGTCGAATGACGACCAGGTGTTCGTGCAGTTGCGCGAAGCCGCGCGCAAGAACGATCCGGCGCGCGCCGCGCAGCTCGCCGCGATGATTCCGAACTATCCGGCGCCGTCCTACGTCGAGTACTTCCAGATCAAGCCGCAGCTGTTCGATTCGAGCGGGCGCGCGCGCACCGACGCGCCGGACGCGCCGGTGCTGTCGTTCCTGTCGCGCTACGACGGCCAGGCGATCGCCGACCGGCTGCGCAACGACTACCTGCTCGTGCTGGGCGCGCGCCACGACTGGCGCAACTTCGACGATCAGTACAAGCGCTTCGTGCTGGACGACGACACCCAGGTGAAGTGCTACGCGCTCGAATCGCGCGCGGCACGCGGCGAAAACGTCGCGGATGCGGCGCGCGCGCTGCTCGTCGATCCGAAGTACTACGGCGACGCATGCGTCGATCTGGTCACCGCGCTGTCCGTCAATCAGCAGTTCTCGTCCGACGACGTCTGGGCGCAGATCCGTCTCGCCTACGAGCAGAACTACACGACGCTCGGCGGCAAGCTCGCCGACGTGCTCGGCCCGCGTCCGGCCGGATTCGACCAGGCGACCAGCGCGCCGCCGCTGTATCTGGCGCGCGGCGTGTCGCCGGATCCGGCGTCGCGGCAGCTCGCGCTGCTCGCGATCACGCGCATGGCGCGCAACGATCCCGACATGGCCGCGGCGTCGATGACGTCGCTCGGCACCTCGCTCGGCAAAGCCGAACAGGCGATCGGCTGGGGCGAGGTCGGCTATCAGGCGGCCATCAAGCGGATGCCGCAGGCGGCGCTGCTGTTCCAGAAATCGAAGGGCGCGCTGCTGTCGAATCCGGCCTATGAGTGGCGCACCCGCGCGGCGCTGCTCGCCGGCGACTGGCCGATGGTGCGCTGGTCGATCGAGCAGATGCCGGATGCGCTGCGCGGCCAGCCGACCTGGGTGTATTGGCACGCGCGCGCGCTGAAGCAGGGCGGCGACACGCTGCAGGCGAACCAGGAGTTCGAGCAGATCGCCGGGCAGTTCGGTTTCTACGGGCAGCTCGCGGGCGAGGAGCTGGGCCAGAAGACGACGATCCCGCCGCGCACGACGGTGACGGACGCGGAGATCGGCGAGATGAGCAAGGTGCCGGGCTTCGCGCTCGCGCAGCGTTTCTACGCGCTGAACCTGCGTCTCGAAGGCAATCGCGAATGGAACTGGCCGCTGCGCGGGATGACCGACCGGCAACTGCTCGCGGCCGCCGAATACGGCAAGCGCGTCGATCTGCTCGATCGCACCGTCAACACGGCCGACCGCACGAAGGCGGAGCACGATTTCACGCTGCGCTATCCGTCGCCGTACCGCAATATCGTCGAGCGCTATGCGCAGACCAACGGGCTCGACATCGAATGGGCGTACGGCCTGATCCGTCAGGAGTCGCGCTTCATCACCAACGCCCGCTCGTCGGTGGGCGCGGGCGGCCTGATGCAGCTGATGCCCGCGACCGCGCAGCTGGTCGCGAAGAAGCTCGGCCTCGGCACCGTGTCGCGCGCGCAGATGCACGACATCGACACCAACATCCAGCTCGGCACCTGGTATCTGTCGGATATCTACCAGAAGTTCGACAATTCGCCGGTGCTCGCGACGGCCGGCTACAACGCCGGGCCGGGCCGGCCGCGCCAATGGCGGCAGGTGCTGGTGCAGCCGGTCGAGGGGGCGATCTTCGCGGAAACGATCCCCTTCAACGAGACGCGCGACTACGTGAAGAACGTGCTGTCGAACACGACGTACTACGCGGCGCTGTTCGAAGGGAAGCCGCAATCGCTGAAGGCGCGCCTGGGATTCATCGCGCCTTGACCGCTTCGTGACACCGCCGCGTCCGACGCGGCGGTGTGCTTTGGTGAGGCACGATCATGCAGCGTCAAACCGTCGCCGTGCTGGGCGGCACCGGCTTCATCGGCAGCCGGCTCGTCCATGCGTTCGTCGCCGCGGGCTGGCAGGTGCGGGTGGCGACCCGGCGGCGCGAGCATGCGCGCCAGCTCGCGATGCTGCCCGTCGAGATCGTCGAGCTGGACGGCTTCGACACGCGCGGGTTCGCGCGCTTCGCGGCCGGCGCGGACGCGGCCGTCAATCTGATCGGCGTGCTGCACGGCGGGCACGGCAACCCGTACGGCGAACGTTTCGCGCGGCTGCACGTGGCGGTGCCGGGTTCGCTCGCGGCCGCGTGCGTGCAGGCCGGCGTGCCGCGCGTGCTGCATGTCAGCGCGCTCGGCGCCGATTCGCACGGACCGAGCATGTATCTGCGCTCGAAGGGCGACGGCGAGGCCGCGTTGCATGCCGAAGCGGCCACCGGTAGGCTGGCGGCAACGGTATTCCGGCCGTCCGTCGTGTTCGGCCCCGGCGACGCGTTTCTCACGACCTTCGCGCGCCTGCAGCGCACGCTGCCGGTGCTGCCGCTCGCGATGCCCGATGCGCTGTTCCAGCCGGTCTACGTCGGCGACGTCGTGCGGGCGATCGTCAACGCGGCCGGGCGCGACGCGACCCGCGACCATACCTACGAACTCGGCGGCCCCGCCACCTATACGCTCGAACAGCTGGTGCGCTACAGCGGCGCGCTGGGCGGGCGCAGCGCGCGGATCGTGCGCTTGCCGCACGCGCTCGCGCGGCTGCAGGCGTTCGTCTTCGAGCATCTGCCGGGCGAGCCGGTGATCTCGCGCGACAATCTGGCGTCGATGACGGTACCGAACGTGCTGAGCGGCCCGCTCGCCCCCGAGCTGGGAATCCGGCCCGCGAGCCTCGAAAGCGTCGCGCCGACCTATCTCGGCGACGCGGCCCGGCGCTCGCGCTTCGACCGCTGGCGCGCGCGGCACTGAGCGTCGCGCCGGGCGGCGGCGTGCCAATCGATTTCATTTACTGACAGAGCGGATTCATGAAACTCATCATCGGAGACAAGAACTATTCGTCGTGGTCGATGCGGCCGTGGGTGCTGCTCACGCACTTCGGCATCCCGTTCGACGAGGTACTGATCGAGCTGCGCCGCGACGATACGAACGCGCGCATCCTCGAACACTCGCCGTCGGGCAAGGTGCCGTGCCTCGTCGACGACGCGCTCGGCGCGGTGTGGGAGTCGCTCGCGATCGTCGAGACGCTCGCGGAGCGTTTTCCGCAGCATCCGATGTGGCCGCGCGACCCGGCGGCGCGCGCGCAGGCGCGCAGCATCTCGGCCGAGATGCATGCGGGGTTCGGCGCGCTGCGCAACGAGATGCCGCTCAACGTGCGGGAGGCGTGGCCGGGACGCGGCGCGACGCCGGCATCGCTCGCCGACGTCGCGCGAGTCGACGCGCTGTGGCGGCGCTGTCTCGCGGCGTCGGGCGGCCCGTTTCTGTTCGGCGAATTCTCGATCGCCGACGCGATGTATGCTCCCGTCGTGCTGCGCTTCAATACCTATGCGCCGCCGCTGTCGCCGGAGGCCGGCGCGTATGCGGCGCGCATCACCGCGCTGCCCGCGGTGCGGGCCTGGATCGACGACGCGCGGCGCGAAACGCATTGCGTCGACGTCTACGGAGCGCAGGCATGAACATCTACGCGGTCGGCGGCGCGATTCGCGATGCGCTGCTCGGCGTGCCGGTGCAGGATCGCGACTATGTCGTCGTGGGCGCGACGCCCGAACAGATGGCCGCGCAGGGTTTCAAGCCGGTCGGCAAGGATTTTCCGGTGTTCCTGCATCCCGATACGCACGAGGAATATGCGCTCGCGCGCACCGAGCGCAAGACGGCGGCGGGCTATCACGGGTTCCAGTTCTACTTCGCGCCCGACGTGACGCTCGAGGAGGATCTCGCGCGCCGCGACCTGACGATCAACGCGATGGCGCGCGCAGTCAGTCCCGACGGCGCGCTGGTCGGCCCGGTCGTCGATCCGTTCGACGGGCAGGCGGATTTGCGCGCGAAGGTGTTCCGGCATGTCGGCGACGCGTTCGTCGAGGATCCGGTGCGTATCCTGCGGCTCGCGCGTTTCGCCGCGCGCTTCGCCGATTTCACCGTCGCGCCCGGCACGCTCGCGCTGATGCGCGAGATGGTCGCGGCAGGCGAGGTGGATGCGCTGGTGCCCGAGCGGGTCTGGCAGGAAATCGCGCGGGGGCTGATGGAAGCGCGGCCGTCGCGGATGTTTTCCGTGCTGCGCGAATGCGGTGCGCTGGCGCGCATCCTGCCCGAGATCGATGCGCTGTTCGGCGTGCCGCAGCGCGCCGACTACCACCCGGAAGTCGATACCGGCGTGCACGTGATGATGGTGGTCGATCATGCGGCGAAGCAGCGTTATTCGCTGCCGGTGCGTTTCGCCGCGCTGACGCACGATCTGGGCAAGGCGACGACGCCCGCCGACGTGCTGCCGCGCCACATCGGCCATGAGGGCCGCAGCGTCGACCTGCTCAAGCCGCTGTGCGACCGCCTGCGGGTGCCGAACGAATGCCGCGACCTGGCGGTGCTGGTCGCGCGCGAGCACGGCAATCTGCATCGCGTGATGGAGATGGGGGCGGCCGCGCTGGTGCGCCTGTTCGAGCGGACCGATGCGCTGCGCAAGCCCGCGCGCTTCGCGGAAGCGCTGCAGGCGGGCGAAGCGGATGCGCGCGGCCGGCTTGGCCTCGAAGCCCAACCTTATCCGCAGGCCGAGCGACTGCGGCAGGCGCTCGTCGCGGCGCGCGCGGTCGACGCGGGCGCGATCGCGAGCGGCTACGCGGGCGAGGCGGCGAAGATCAAGGACGCCGTGCATCGCGCACGGGTTCGGGCGGTGGCGCAGGCGATCGGGGTCGCCGAGTAGCGGCGGGGGCGGGGGCCGCCCGCCTGCCGGGTGGGGCGGAGATCGGTTGGCGGGGCGTCGTGGATGCGGGTCTTGCCGAGGCCGGTCTCGTCTCGTCGAGATCGACCTTCACCAAGCTGAGCCCGGCGGAGGCGACATCGCCGGGCCGATCTTGCCTGAGCCGGCCCGCCGAAACTCATTTCATCGAGATCGGCCTCATCGAAGTTGGTCTCACCGATGCGGACTTCACCGAAGCCGATCTCATCGGAGCCGATCTCATCGGAGCGGACCTCACCGAAGCCGACCCCACCGAAGCCGACCCCACCGAAGCCGACCCCACCGAAGCCGACCCCACCGAAGCGGATTCCACCGAAGTCGACTCCCCGAAGCCCCCACCAACACCACCCTGATCGGCCCGGCCCCCCAGCCCCCACCCCCGACCCAACCGCTCAATTCCCGAAACGCGCCCGCACGAACGGAGCGATCTGCCCGGCCAGCACCGCATGCGTGCGGGTGCCCGGATGCAGCATGTCCCAGAACACGAAGCGCGCCGGATCGCGACAATCGGCGCGGGGCGTCTGCGCGGCCACGTAGGTCAGCGACGACGGATGCGGGATGTCGAGACACGCACGCTTCGCCTCGTCGAAACCATACTGCTGCGGATGCGTGAGCAGGTCGTCGAACAGCGCGTACGCATCGAACAGCTCGAGCTTCAGCGCCGCGCCGTAGCGGGCGCGCAGCCCGGCCGCCGCGTCGGCGAGCCGGCGGTTGTAGTCCTGGACCTGGGCGGCGACGCGCGCGGCGTCGTTGCGGGTGGCGAACACCGGCGCGCGCGACACGTCCGGCAGCGTCAGCAGCACGATCCGCCGCGCCCCCGCCGCCGTCAGCCGGTCGAGGCTGTCGCGCACGGCATTCGCCGCTTGCTCGGGCGAGCGCCCGTAGTTCACCAGATCGTTGCCGCCCGCGAACACCGCGAACAGCGTGTTCTCGACCCGGTAGCCCGGCGCGCGATCCATGTACGCCCGCCAGGACTCCACCTGCTGCAGCAGCCCCGGCACGACCAGGTGCTGGTCGGTCGCCGCGCCGCCGATCGCCCAGTCGTACAGAGGGAGCCCGAGTGCCGTCGCGAGGTACTCGGCCCAGATCGGCCCGTCGCTGAAGCGCCCCGCGTGCCAGCTCGCGCTGTTCGGCAGCTTCCACTGGCTCGCGTTGTACATGTTCTGCGTGTCGGACAGGCTGTCGCCGAACACGATCAGCTTGTTGACGCGCGGCGCCTGCTGCGCGGCGTCGAGCGTCCAGATCGTGTAGTTGAACGACAGCGCGTTGTTGGCCGCGAGCGCCTGCGTCAAGTCGCGGCGGATGCCGCGCGCGTCGAGCGTCTTGCGGCAGACGCCGGCCAGCGTGTCCTGCGCGACCGGGCTGTAGAACATGTTCTTCCACTGCGTGATGCCGTCCGCCCACCAGTAGCCGGGCACCCGGTACCAGTCGCTGCTGCCGGGGTCGCGCGCCCATTCGTAGGTCGCCTTCGGTTCAAGCGGATTCGCGCTGATCCGATACCAGCAGCGCAGATACGTATAGGTATCGCTGCCGCGCCCGGCCGTGCGCGGCGTCATACCGGACGCGGACGCGGACGCAGGGGCGGACGTGCCGGGATCGATCAGCGGGCCGGAAGGCGACAGCGTCATGTCGCCCGCCGGCGTCGGCAGCGGCGGTGGTTGGGACGGTACGGCGGCGGCCGGCGCGACGGACGGCGGCAGCGCGGCCGCGCAGGCGGCGAGCGCCGCCGCGACGAGACGACGCCGGATCGGTGCGGGGATGCGTTGGGTCATGGGTGCCCTCGGAGGTTTCGTTATGACGAAGCGGCGCACGGCGCGCCGCCGCGTATCGGAGGGACACGATTGCCGGGCTCGGGCCCGGTCTGTCGATTCAGCGGATCAGGGAGGCGGCGGCCGGCCGCGCGGGGACGGAGACGCGCTCAGGGCGCGGTCGCCGAGACCCGTCCGTCCGGCCCGTAAAAGCCGACGCGCTCCGGCGCGGCGCGCAGCACCGCGAGCGCACGCTCGTTGTAATCCATCCGGATGCGGACCAGCATGCCGTTGTTCGCGTTGGCGCGTTGCGCGCGATCGGCCGACTGCTGCAGCAACTGCCAGCGGCTCGCGAGCCGAGTGTCGCTCTCGGCCGCCTGGTCCATGCCCTTCCTGCCGCCGGGAAACCCGAGCGCGGCAAGCTGGCTGTCGCGCAGCCGTTCGAGGTTCGCGAGCTGTTCGATCAGCCCGTTTTTCTTTTCGATGATGCCCGGCAGCGCCTCGAGCGGCGAGGCCATCGTCAGCGCTTTTTCTTCATAGGCGAGCAGCGACGCGAATGCCTCGACTGTCGCGTGTTCGTCATTGACCGTGGCCAGCAGTTCGTCTCTCATCGCGTCTCGCTCAAAACGCCGGTGCGCGGACATCCGCGCACCGCTTACTTCCCGTCGCGAGGCCGGAAGGCCCGCTCAGTTGCCGGTGGACGGCGTATTCCCGTTCTGCAGCAGCTCGTGGGCGGTCTGCAGCACCCCGTCGGCGATCTTGCCCGCGTCGATCGACAGCGTGCCGTTGCGGATCGCATCGCGGATCGATTCGACCTGGGCCGTATCGATATCGGCGCTGCCCGACGCGGCCAGCGCGCGCAGGTTCGACGACAGGCCGGACAGATTCACGTTCGCGTCCCCGGCGGGCGCGCCCGCGGCGCCTGCCGCGCCACCCGTGGCGGCCGTCGGGCCGGACTGGGTGCGCGCCGCGCCGGCGCTGGCGCCGGTGCTGGCGTTCGACAGCGTGCGGGCGCTCGATGAAGTGGTGGAATCGACTTTCACGATGGAGTTCCTGAACGGTTTGAGCAAGATAACGGCAAGGTCGGCTCAAACTTTAGCACCCGTTCTTCGACAAATGCCTGAATAAACAAAAGTTTGCAATCTAGGGGTCAGGTGGCGGATGTCCGCCGCCCCTAGAGCGGGATTTCCACGGTCCCGGCGTCCTTGACGATCGCCGTGACGATCTGGCCGGCCGCCATCCGGACTCGCACCTGCTGGCCGGGCGACCCGTTGCTGAGCACGCTGCCTTCGGCCGAGATGGTGAAGCCCTGGCCCGCCGCGACGACGCGCACGGTCTGGCCGATCGACACCGACGCCGCGCTCTTCAGCATGTCCTGGCGCAACGGCAGCCCGGCCGCCACGCGCGACAGCGCGATCGCGCCCACCGCCTGCGACGGATCGGTGATCACGGCGAGCGGCAGCACCGTCAGATCGCCGTCGCGGGCGACCAGATCGGCGGCGGTGAGCGCCTCGCCGGGCGCGATCTGCCGCGCGGCCACGTAATAGGTCGCCTGCACCGCGAGCTTGGCCTGCAGATAGATCGTCCACGGCCGCTCGCCCGCGCAGCGCACGCCGACCGTGGTGCGGCCCCACAGCCGGGCGCCGGTCGGCAGGAACGGTTCGAGCGTCGTGCACGCGGCGAGGCCGCGCTGAAACGCGGGCGCGACGGTGATGGTGGTCTTGCCGGGCAGCCCGGCGGCCTGTTGCTGAAGGAACGCGACGGCGGCGCGGCGGATCGCCTCGCCGTCCTGCTGGCCCGCCGGCACGGCGGGCTGCGGCGTACCGGTCGCGGCGGCGGGAGCGACGGGAACGGAGGCCACGGGCAGCCGGGCGGTGCGCAGCGCCACCGGCCGGATCGGCACTGCGCGCGGCGCGGCGGCCGCGCCCTGCTGCGCGTAGCGGGCCGTCGCGGGCGGCTCGGCCGGCGGCGCGACGCGGATCCAGCCCGGCGGAGCCGCTTCGGCCCCGGCCGGCTGGCCCGCATCGTCCTGCGCTGCCGCGGGCGTCACCTGCCGCCGGTTCAGCGCGGCGGCCTCCAGTGCGGCGCTCACGTTCGCGGCCGGTTTCGCCGCCGCCACGCGGGCCTGCGCGTTCGCGATCGCGGTTTCGGCCGATTCGCCGTGCCCCGGGATCACGATCATGCCGTCGTCGGCCTGCTGCGCCGGCGCCACGCACGCCCGGCTCGCCAGCGCCAGCATCAGGGCGAAGCGCACGAGCGGCCCGCGCACGGCGGTCGTGCGGCCTGCGTGAGTCGTCATCGCCCCTCCTCGAAGCCGTTGGTACGGATTGCATTCTAGGGATCGGGGCAGTCGCGCAAACGTAGAAAAGAGGGGGGCTTTACCGGTTATTCGTCCGATTGCCCGTTGCGCTGTCCGCCTACCATGCCTGTCATGGAAAAAAGCCTCTTTGGCCGCCGCGCGGCGAAAGAGCGGTGCATCGCTTGAGACGGAGAGACGCACGATGCTGGACAGACTCGATGCCGAATTCGCATTCGGCCGCCAGGCGCTCGATGTGCGCACGTATCGGCAGGAACTGATTTCATCGAACATCGCGAACGCGGATACCCCCGGGTATCAGGCTCGCGACGTCGATTTTTCGGCGACGCTCGCGCGCGCGCTGAAGCCGGCCGGCAACGCGACCCCGCTGCCGATGGCGCAGCCGGCGGGCGTGACGAGCGGGATGACGATGGTGTCGACGTCGGCCGGCCACATGGCGGGCAACGCGAGGCTGATCCCGACCGGCGGCCCGAGCGACGACTACGGCCGCGCGCAGTACCGGAACCCGCGCCAGCCCTCGCTCGACGGCAACACGGTCGATCTCGACATGGAGCGGGTGCAGTTCGCGGACAACGCGCTGCACTACCAGACCGGCCTGACCGTGATGACGCAGCAGATCAAGTCGATGCTGGCCGCGATCACGTCGGGCACCTGAGCCCGCCGCCGCACGGCACGCACGGTCATTCAACCAGCACGCAACGCGACAAGGAGCACGCATGCCTTCGCTGATGAACATTTTCGATGTCGCGGGTTCGGCGATGTCCGCCCAGTCCCAGCGCCTCAACGTCACGGCGTCGAACCTCGCCAACGCGGACAGCGTGACGGGGCCGGACGGCAAACCCTACAAGGCGAAGCAGGTGGTGTTCGCGGCCGACCCGATCGGCGGCGCGCGCACCCGCTCGGGACAGGGCGTGGGCGGCGTGAAGGTGAGCCAGGTGATCGACGATCCGTCGCCGATGAAGAGCACCTACGATCCGTCGAATCCGACCGCCGACGCCAACGGCTACGTCGAGATGCCGAACGTCGACCCGGTGCAGGAAATGGTCAACATGATTTCGGCATCGCGTTCGTACCAGGCGAACGTCGAGACGCTCAACACCGCGAAGCAGCTGATGCTGAAGACGCTGACGATCGGCACCTGAACCGCACACTCATCAAAGAAGGCGAACCGGAGATGACTTCCTCTTCCACCACCATCGGCGGCAACGGCACGACCGTGTCGAATCTGCCGTACGACACGATGAGCTCGAACAGCGCGTCGCGTCTCGCGTCGAGCAACGGCTCGTCCGGCACGAGCAGCACGTCGGGCAGCCTGAGCACGAGCACCAGCACGGGCGTGAGCACGTCGTCGAACACGCTGTCGACGACGTCCGCGGCCGACCTGCAGACCACCTTCCTGAAGCTGCTCGTCACCCAGCTGCAGAACCAGGATCCGACGAGCCCGGTCGACAGCTCGCAGATGACCTCGCAGCTCGCGCAGATCAACACGGTGAGCGGCATCGCGCAGCTGAATTCGTCGCTGACGTCGCTGTCGACGCAGCTGACGGCGGGCCAGCAGACCCAGGCGGCGATGCTGATCGGCTCGAACGTGCTCGCGCCGGGCAATACCGTGCCGGTGAAGAGCGGCGCGGCGTCGCCGTTCGGCGTGCAGCTGACCAGCAACGTGTCGAACCTCACGATCAACGTCAAGAATTCGTCGGGCGTGGTGGTCAACACGATCAACGCCGGCGCGCAATCGGCGGGCACCGTGCCGTTCAACTGGACGCCGACCGATACGGCCGGCAACGCGCTGCCCGACGGCACCTACACCATCAGCGCGAGCTACACGGACGCGAGCGGCAAGCAGTACACGCCGACGACGCTGTCCGCGTCGCAGGTGCTGAGCGTCGTCAAGCAGGCGGACGGCACGCCCGGGCTGGTGCTGTCGAACGGCACCACGGTCGGCTTCTCGCAGGTGGCGTCGATCTTCCCGAACGTGAAGACGGCGTCGAACAACCCGCCTTCCTCTTCCAACTAACTGATCCCACATCTCGGCACGGAGAACACCATGGGCTATCAACAAGGTCTGAGCGGTCTGGCAGGCGCGTCGAGCGATCTCGACGTGATCGGCAACAACATCGCCAACGCGAACACGGTCGGCTTCAAGGCCAGCCAGGCGCAGTTCGCCGACATGTACGCGAATTCCGTCGCGTCGGCCGTCAACAACCAGATCGGCATCGGCACGGTGATGTCGTCGGTGCAGCAGTCGTTCGGCCAGGGCACGATCGCGTCGAGCAACTCCACGCTGAACGTCGCGATCAACGGCAACGGCTTCTTCCAGATGTCGAACAACGGCGCGCTCACCTACTCGCGCGACGGCACGTTCCAGCGCGACAAGAACGGCTACCTCGTCAACTCGCAGGGCATGAACCTGATGGGCTACGCCGCGAACGCGAACGGCACCATCAACACCGCGACGACCGTGCCGCTGCAGGCGCCGACGACCAACATCGCGCCGAGCGCGACCACCAAGATCACCGCCCAGTTCAACCTCAACTCGCAGGACACGGTGCCGACCACGACGCCGTTCGACCCGAACACGCAGGCGTCGTACAACTGGTCGACGGAAGTCCAGGTCTACGACACGCTGGGCGGCTCGCAGCCCGTGACCATGTACTTCGTGAAGAGCGCGGCGCCCGCCGGCACCTGGCAGGCGTACTCGGGCGTGACCGGCCAGACGCCGACCAATCTCGGCACGATCACGTTCAACACGTCGGGCCAGATCACGAGCACGACGTCGGCCGCGACCGGCCAGCCGACCGCGACGGTGGGCCAGTTCGCGTTCTCGATCCCGAACACGACGGGCGGCGCGACGCCGCAGAACCTGACGCTCGACCTGACCGGCACGACCCAGTACGGCGGCAAGGACGGCGTGAACAATCTGGCGCAGGACGGCTATGCGAGCGGCACGCTGACCACCTTCACGATCGGCGCCGACGGCAAGGTATCGGGCAACTACTCGAACGGCCAGACCTCGACGCTCGGCCAGATCGCGCTCGCGAACTTCAACAACCCGAACGGGCTGGTGAACATCGGCGGCAACCAGTACATCGAGACGGCGCAGTCGGGCGTGCCGC
Source organism: Burkholderia alba (assembly GCF_034721475.1). Taxonomy (NCBI): domain Bacteria; kingdom Pseudomonadati; phylum Pseudomonadota; class Betaproteobacteria; order Burkholderiales; family Burkholderiaceae; genus Burkholderia; species Burkholderia alba. The sequence goes on from NZ_JAWJWL010000007.1 coordinate 128,754, forward strand.
AGATCTCCGCGCCGGGCAGCACCAACCACGGCACGCTGCAGGGCAGCTCGCTCGAGAACTCGAACGTCGACCTGACGAGCGAGCTGGTGAACCTGATCACCGCGCAGCGCAACTACCAGGCGAACGCGCAGACGATCAAGACCCAGCAGACCGTCGATCAGACGCTGATCAACCTCTGAACGCGGCTTCTCTCACGGACAACAGGCAGCCATGGACCGACTGATCTACACGGCGATGACGGGCGCGACGCAGTCGCTCGAACAGCAGGCCGTCATCGCGAACAACCTGGCGAACACGTCGACCACCGGCTTTCGCGCGCAGCTCGCGACGTTCCGCGCGGTGCCGATGAACTTCGGCGATGCGAGCAACCCGGTGACGACCCGCACCTACGTGCTGTCGTCGACGCCGGGCGCGGACTACACGCCGGGCCCGGTCAGCCGCACCGGCAATCCGCTCGACGTCGCGGTGCAGGGCCCGGGCTGGCTGTCCGTGATGCTGCCCGACGGCAGCGAAGGCTATACCCGCGCGGGCAACCTGCACGTCGACGAGGCCGGGCAACTGGTGACCGCCAACAACCTGCCGGTGGTGGGCAACGGCGGCCCGCTGTCGGTGCCGCCGAACGCGCAGGTCACGATCGGCAAGGACGGCACGGTGTCGGCGCTGATGCCGGGCGATCCGCCGACGGCCGTCGCGATGGTCGACCAGCTGAAGCTCGTCAATCCGGACCCGGCCACCATGACGCGCGGCAACGACGGCGTGTTCCGCACCGCCGACGGCAATCCGGCCGACCCCGATCCGAGCGTGACGCTCGCGCCGAATTCGCTCGAGGCGAGCAACGTCAATCCGGTGAGCGCGATGGTGTCGATGCTCGACAACGCGCGCGCGTTCCAGCTGCAGACCAAACTCATCGAATCCGCCGACCAGAACGAGCAGACGGCGAACCAGCTGCTCAATTTCAGCTAAGCGCCGCCGCATAAAGGAGAAGCCCTACCGTGAACCGTTCCCTCTACATCGCCGCCACCGGCATGAATGCGCAGCAGGCGCAGATGGATGTGATCTCGAACAACCTCGCCAACGTGAGCACCAACGGCTTCAAGGGCTCGCGCGCGGTGTTCGAGGATCTGCTGTACCAGACCGTGCGCCAGCCGGGCGCGAATTCGACCCAGCAGACCGAACTGCCGTCGGGCCTGCAGCTCGGCACCGGCGTGCAGCAGGTCGCGACCGAGCGTCTGTACACGCAGGGCAGCCTGCAGCAGACCGGCAATTCGAAGGACGTCGCGATCAACGGCCAGGGCTTTTTCCAGGTGCTGATGCCGGACGGCACCAACGCCTATACGCGCGACGGCTCGTTCCAGACCAACGCGCAGGGCCAACTGGTGACGTCGAGCGGCTATCAGGTGATCCCCGCCATCACGATCCCCGGCAACGCGACCTCGCTCACCATCGGCAAGGACGGCGTCGTGTCGGTCGTGCAGCCGGGCTCGAACAACGCGGTGCAGATCGGCGCGTTGCAGATCGCTACCTTCATCAATCCGACCGGCCTGCAGGCGCAAGGCGAAAACCTGTTCGCCGAGACCACGTCGTCGGGCGCGCCGAACGTGTCGCAACCGGGCCTGAACGGCGCGGGCACGCTCAGCGCCGGCTATGTGGAATCGTCGAACGTGAACGTCGTGCAGGAACTCGTCAACATGATCCAGACGCAGCGTGCCTACGAGATCAACAGCAAGGCGGTCACCACGTCCGACCAGATGCTGCAGACCGTCACGCAGATGTCGCGCTAACCGAATGCAGGTCACGCAGCAATGAAGCAGGTCCGCTCTCTCCCGCAACAGGCAGGCCGCGCGCGCGCGGCGGCCGCCTGCGCGCTCGCGTTCGCGGCGGCGCTGTCCGGCTGCGCGCTCGTGCCGCGCGAGCCGATCATCCAGCAGCCGATGACGGCGGCGCCGCCGCTGCCGCCGGCGGCGAACGCGCCGGGTTCGATCTTCAATCCGGGCTACGCCGGCCGGCCGCTGTTCGAGGATCAGCGCCCGCGCAACATCGGCGACATCCTGACGATCGTGATCGCGGAGAACATCAACGCGACGAAATCGTCGGGCGCGAACACGAACCGCCAGGGCAACACCAACTTCGACGTGCCGACGGCCGGCTTCCTGGGCGGCCTGTTCAACAAGGCGAACCTGTCGGCGAACGGCGCGAACAAGTTCGCGGCGACGGGCGGCGCGAGCGCGGCGAACACGTTCAACGGCACGATCACCGTGACGGTCACGGGCGTGCTGCCGAACGGCAATCTCGTCGTCAGCGGCGAGAAGCAGATGCTGATCAACCAGGGCAACGAATTCGTGCGCTTTTCCGGGGTGGTGAATCCGAACACGATCTCGGGCTCGAACTCGGTGTACTCGACCCAGGTGGCCGACGCGAAGATCGAGTATTCGGCGAAGGGCTACATCAACGAAGCCGAGAACATGGGCTGGCTGCAGCGCTTCTTCCTCAACGTGTCGCCGTGGTGATGACGATGCCGACCTTCCTCGAGCGGTGCCGCCGCCTCGATCCGCGCGCCGGGCTGCGCGCGGCGCTCGCCGCCGCGGCGCTGGCGTTCGCCGTGCTGGCGCCGGCCGCGCATGCGGAGCGCCTGAAGGATCTCGCGCAGATCCAGGGCGTGCGCGACAACCCGCTGATCGGCTACGGCCTCGTCGTCGGTCTCGACGGCACCGGCGACCAGACGATGCAGACGCCGTTCACGACCCAGACGCTCGCGAACATGCTCGCGAACCTCGGCATTTCGATCAACAACGGCTCGGCGAACGGCGGCGGCGCGTCGGCGATGACCAACATGCAGCTGAAGAACGTCGCCGCGGTGATGGTGACGGCCACGCTGCCGCCGTTCGCGCGGCCCGGCGAGGCGATCGACGTGACGGTGTCGTCGCTCGGCAACGCGAAGAGCCTGCGCGGCGGCACGCTGCTGCTGACGCCGCTGAAGGGCGCGGACGGCCAGGTCTACGCGCTGTCGCAGGGCAACATGGCGGTCGGCGGCGCGGGCGCGAGCGCGAACGGCAGCCGCGTGCAGGTGAACCAGCTGGCGGCCGGCCGGATCGTCGGCGGGGCGATCGTCGAGCGCTCGGTGCCGAACGCGGTCGCGCAGATGAACGGCGTGCTGCAGCTGCAGCTGAGCGACATGGATTACGGCACCGCCGAGCGCATCGTCTCGGCGGTCAACGCGAATTTCGGCCCGGGCACCGCGATGGCGCTCGACGGCCGCACGATCCAGCTCACCGCGCCCGCCGATTCGGCGCAGCAGGTCGCGTTCATGGCGCGCCTGCAGAACCTCGACGTGAAGCCCGAGAAGGCCGCGGCGAAGGTGATCCTGAACGCGCGCACCGGCTCGATCGTGATGAACCAGATGGTGACGCTGCAGAGCTGCGCGGTCGCGCACGGCAACCTGTCGGTGGTGGTCAACACGCAACCCGTGGTGTCGCAGCCCGGGCCGTTCTCGAACGGGCAGACGGTGGTCGCGCAGCAGTCGCAGATCCAGCTGAAGCAGGACAACGGGGCGCTGAAGATGGTGACGGCGGGCGCGAGCCTGGCCGACGTCGTGAAGGCGCTGAACTCGCTCGGCGCGACGCCGGCGGACCTGATGTCGATCCTGCAGGCGATGAAGGCCGCGGGCGCGCTGCGGGCCGACCTGGAGATCATCTGATGGCGAATCTTCCCAACGCGACGGATCTGTCGCAGCGCTTCGCGCTCGACGTGCAGGGCTTCGATTCCCTGCGCTCGCAGGCCGCCGCCTCGCCGCGCGAGGGCGCGAAGGCGGTCGCGGGCCAGTTCGACGCGATGTTCACGCAGATGATGCTGAAGAGCATGCGCGACGCGACGCCGTCGGGCGGCCTGTTCGATTCCAGCTCGTCGAAGATGTACACGTCGATGCTCGACCAGCAGCTGTCGCAGCAGATGTCGAAGCACGGCATCGGCGTGGCCGATGCGCTGATGAAGCAGCTGATGCGCAACGCCGGTCCGTCGGCCGACGGCGAGGGCGGCGAAGGCGGCCTCGTCGCGATGAACGCGATGGCGAAGGCTTACGCGGGCGCGTCGGGCAACAACGGCGGCCTCGCCGGCCCGCGCGGCTACTCGGCGAACAGCGCGCTGACGCCGTCGCTGAAGGGCGGCGGCTCGCCGCAGGCCGATGCGTTCGTCGAGAAGATGGCCGCGCCGGCGCAGGCCGCGAGCGCGGCGACGGGCATTCCGGCGCGCTTCATCGTCGGCCAGGCCGCGCTCGAATCGGGCTGGGGCAAGCGCGAGATCCGCGGCGCGGACGGCTCGGCGAGCCACAACGTGTTCGGCATCAAGGCGACCAAGGGCTGGACCGGCCGCACGGTGTCGGCCGTCACCACCGAGTACGTGGACGGCGCGCCGCGCCGCGTGGTCGCCCAGTTCCGCGCGTACGACTCGTACGAGCATGCGATGACCGACTACGCGAGCCTGCTGAAGAACAACCCGCGCTACGCGGGCGTGCTGAACGCGGGCGGCAGCGCGGAAGGCTTCGCGCACGGGATGCAGCGGGCCGGCTATGCGACCGATCCGCACTACGCGAAGAAGCTGATCTCGATCATGCAGCAGCTCGGTTGACCTGATCCGACCATCCGGTCGGGGTATTTCGGACCGCGCCAGGCCTGGCCTCGCGCGGTTTTAACGTTTGCTGAAAAAATAAAAACCGATTTCGATCTAAACTTTGCCGTGCTGTTGCCGCTAAATGTGAGAGACCTGCGTCCGGGTAAGGCCTTACCCGGACAATCCGCGCCCCGGGGCACGCTGGGCGCAAACAAAAAGACGAACACCGGCAAGCCATGAATATCGAACAGTCGACGGGTCAGGCCCAGGATGCTGCGCATTCCGGCCATGACTACGGCCGCCGCAATCCGCTGGAAATCGGCGTGCAATTGCGCAACCTCGTCAATCGCGGCGATTTCCTGACCGTCCAGTACCACGGCGGCCAGCTCGTTACCCGCATCCTCGATGTCGACGTCGGCGCGCGGACCTTCGTGTTCGATTGGGGTGCGCTGGCCGACCAGAACGCCGGCATCCTTGCCGCGCCGCGCTGCATTTTCATGGCCTCGCCCGACGGCGTGCGGGTCGAATTCACCACCGTGACGCCGCGCGAGACCCGCTACGAAGACCTGCCCGCATTCGAGGCCGATTTCCCCGAGGTGCTGTATTTCGTGCAGCGCCGCGAGTATTTCCGGGTCGACGCGCCGATTCTCGATCCCTACGTCTGCCGCGGCACGCTGCCCGACGGCGAGACTTTCCTGTTCGAAGTGCACAACCTGTCGCTCGGCGGCCTCGGCGTGCGCACGGCGGACGAGCGCGTGTCGGGGCTCGAACTGGGCATGCTGCTGCCGGACGTCGAGCTGAACCTGAACGGGCACGGCAAGCTGTCGCTCGACCTGCAGCTCGTGTCGCACCGCGCGACCGACGTGCCGAACGGCTCGCGCCGCTACCAGCTGGGCTTTCGCTTCATGTCGCTGCCCGGCAGCGCGGAAAACACGCTGCAGCGCCTGATCACGCAGCTCGAAATGAAGCGCCGCCAGCTGGCGCGCGCCTGACGCCGGACGGCGGGGCGGGCCCGGGCGGACGCCGCGCGGGCGCCGCTTTCGCGGCGTTGCGCGGCGCGCGGTTTTCGCGCGCCCAACCCTCAATTTTTTCTCCGCGCGGCCGTTATACCGGGTGTTCACGCAACCCGGCGGCCGCGGCGCGGCTGGCCCATCAGGATCGCGCATGTCCAATAACCTCATGTACATCGGCGTCAGCGGGCTCAATGCCGCGCTGTGGGGAATCACGACGACCGGCCAGAACATCAGCAACGCGGCGACGCCCGGCTATTCCGTCGAGCGCCCCGTGTATGCGGAGACGAGCGGCCAGTACACCGGCAACGGCTTCCTGCCGGCGGGCGTGTCGACGGTCACGGTCCAGCGCCAATACAGCCAGTACCTCTCGAACCAGCTGAACAGCGCGCAGACGCAAGGCGGCGCGCTGTCGACCTACTACAACCTGGTCACGCAGCTGAACAACTACATCGGCAGCCCGACGGCCGGCATTTCCAGCGCCATCACGGGCTATTTCACCGGCCTGCAGAGCGTCGCGAACAATCCGGCCGATCCGGCGACGCGCCAGACCGCGCTGAGCAACGCGAAGGTGCTGGCCGACCAGATCACGGCGGCGGGCCAGCAGTACGACCAGTTGCGCCAGGGCGTCAACACGCAGCTCACCAACACGGTGTCGCAGATCAACGGCTACACGTCGCAGATCGCGCAGCTCAACCAGCAGATCGCCGCGGCGAGCGCGCAGGGACAGCCGCCCAATCAGCTGCTCGATCAGCGCGACCTGGCGGTCTCGAACCTGTCGCAACTGGTGGGCGTGCAGACGGTGCAGAATTCCGACGGCTACAGCGTGTTCCTGTCGAACGGCCAGCCGCTCGTCGTCGCGAGCCAGAGCTACCAGCTCGCGGCGGTGACGTCGCCGTCCGATCCGAGCGAACTGACGATCGCGTCGCAAGGCGTCGCGGGCTCGAATCCGCCCGGCCCGAACCGCTATCTGTCCGATTCGTCGCTGTCGGGCGGCTCGCTCGGCGGCCTGCTCGCGTTCCGCAGCCAGACGCTCGATCCCGCGCAGGCGCAGCTCGGCGCGCTCGCGACCAGCTTCGCGTCGCAGGTGAACGCGCAGAACGCGCTCGGCATCGACCTGTCGGGCAACGCGGGCGGCAATCTGTTCACGGTCGGCGCGCCCGTCACCTACGCGAACCAGGCGAATACCGGCAACGCGGCGCTCAACGTGTCGTTCGCGAACGGCGCGCAGCCGACCACGAGCGACTACACGCTATCCTTCGACGGCACCAAGTACACGCTCACCGACCGCGCGAACGGCAACGTGGTGGGCTCGGCGAACACGCTGCCCGGCCAGATCGCGGGCCTCAACTTCTCGATGACGGGCACGATGTCGCCGGGCGATTCGTTCACCGTGCTGCCGACGCGCGGCGCGCTGAACGGTTTCGGCCTCGCGACCACCAACTATTCGGCGATCGCGGCGGCGTCGCCCGTGCTCGCGCAGAAGGCCGCGAGCAACAGCGGCACGGGCGCGATCACGCAGGGCTCGGTGAGCGCGGGCTACCAGTTGCCGTCCGGCACGACGACGCTGACCTACAACGCGGCCACCCAGTCGCTGAGCGGCTTCCCGCCCAACACGACGGTGACGGTCGCGGGTCCGCCTTCGACCTCGTACCCCATCACCGACGGGACGACGCAGGTTCCGTACAACGCGGCGCAAGGCGCGGCGATGACGATCTCGAGCACGACGCAGCCGCCGGCCGCCAACGCGATGAACGGCGTCAGCGTCACGCTGTCGGGCGCGCCCGCGAACGGCGACCAGTTCACGATCGGCAAGAACACCAACGGCGCGTCCGATCCGCGCAACGCGCAGGCGCTGGCCGCGCTGGCCAGCGCGAAGACGCTCAACGGCGGCACGACGACGCTCACGGGCGCCTACGCGAACTACGTGAACACGATCGGCAACACGGCGAGCCAGCTGAAGGCGTCCAGCTCCGCGCAGACGGCGCTGGTGGGCCAGATCACCACGGCGCAGCAATCGGTGTCGGGCGTGAACCAGAACGAGGAAGCGGCGAACCTGATGCAGTATCAGCAGCTGTACCAGGCGAACGCGAAAGTCATCCAGACAGCGTCCACGCTGTTCCAGACCGTGCTCGGTCTCTTCAACTGAGCGAGGTAGAAGACAATGCGCATCTCCACCTATCAGTTCTACAGCCAGAACGTCAGCATGATGAACGATCAGCAGTCGCAGCTCTCGCAGCTGTACCAGCAGATCTCGAGCGGCATCAGCCTGACGACGCCGGCCGACAATCCGCTCGGCGCGGCGCAGGCCGTGCAGCTGTCGATGACGTCCGCGACGCTGTCGCAGTACACGGCGAACCAGTCGTCGGCGCTGACCTCGCTGCAGATGGAATACCAGACGCTCACGAGCGTGAACTCGGTGCTGAACGGCATCTACCAGACGGCGATGAGCGCGGGCAACGGCACGCTGTCGGACAGCGACCGCTCGGCGCTCGCCACGCAGATGCAGGGCGCGCGCAACCAGCTGCTGACGCTCGCGAACGCGACCGACGGCTCGGGCAACTATCTCTTCTCGGGGTTCCAGGCGACCACCCAGCCGTTCACCAACAAGCCGGGCGGCGGCGCGTCGTACAGCGGCGACGGCGGTTCGCGGGTGGTGCAGATCACCGATACCGCGTCGGTTTCGCAGAGCGACGACGGCGCGAGCGTGTTCCAGTCGGTGCCGATGCTCGGCAGCCAGCCGGTGCCGGCCGCGGGCGTGGCCAACACGGGCACGGGCACGATCGGCGCGGTGACCATCACGAACCCGACCGATCCGACCAACGCGCACAAATTCACGATCACGTTCGGCGGCACCGCCGCCGCGCCGACCTACACGGTGACGGACAACACGGTCGTGCCGCCGACCACCACGCCGGCGCAGCCTTACGCGGACGGCTCGGCGATCGTCGTGGGCAGCCAGAAGGTCGCGGTGTCGGGGAAGGTGGCGCCGGGCGACACGTTCTCGGTGACGCCCGCGCCGCAGGCCGGCACCGACATCTTCGCGACGCTCGACACGATGATCGCCGCGCTGAAGCAGCCGGTGGGCAGCAGCACCGTCGCCGCGGCCGCGCTGCAGAACATCATGACGACGGGCGCGACCCAGCTCACCAACACGATGACCAACGTGCTGACCGTGCAGGCATCGGTGAGCGGGCGGGCGCAGGAAGTGACGGCGATGCAGTCGGTGACGTCGAACAATTCGCTGCAGACCGCCAATAATCTGGCCAACGTGACGAGCACGAACCTGCCGGCGGCGATCAGCCAGTTCCTGCAGATGCAGAACTCGCTGACGGCCGCGCAGAAGGCGTTCGTGCAGATACAGAACCTGTCGCTGTTCCAGTACATCAATCCTTGAGCGGTATCGGCCGCGGGCGGATCGTTGCGCTCGCGGCTCCGGCCGGCGCTCGCCGGCCGGTTTTCGCGATGCCTGCCTCCGGGGTTGCCCGGATCGCTTGCCGGGCAGGGGTTCCGCGCCGTTCGGCCGCGAGTGCCCCAAGGCTTCGCCGCACCGCAGCACCCCCGCCCGTCCGACGTCGCGCGGATCCGCTTGTCAGCGCCCGTCGCGCTCCGTAAACTCCCGCCTGACTTGAGCCGGTGCGCGTCGCGCGGCGGCGATCCCGACACGGCAGCCGACAGGAGACCCCGCGATGGCCGATTCCTATTTCCCGCGCTGGCGGCCCGCCGCGCGCGGCGATGCGAGCCGCGTCGTCGGCCCCGACGAGCGGCTCGCATCGCCGCAGATGATCGCGATGGGCGTGCAGCACGTCGTCGCGATGTTCGGCTCCACGGTGCTTGCGCCGCTGCTGATGGGCTTCGATCCGAATCTCTGCATCTTCATGTCGGGTATCGGCACGCTGCTGTTCTTCGTGCTGGTGGGCGGCCGGGTGCCGAGCTACCTCGGGTCGAGCTTCGCGTTCATCGGCCTCGTGATCGCGGTGACGGGCTACGGCGGGTCGGGGCCGAACCTCAACATCGCGACGGCGCTCGGCGGGATCATCGCGTGCGGCGTCGTCTATGCGCTGATCGGCGGCGTCGTGTCCGCGATCGGCACCCGCTGGATCGAGGCGCTGATGCCGCCCGTGGTCACGGGCGCGATCGTCGCGGTGATCGGCCTGAATCTCGCGCCGATCGCGGTCAAGGGCGTGAGCGGTTCGACCTTCGACTCGGCGATGGCGCTCGTCACGGTGCTGTGCGTCGGCGGCGTCGCGGTGTTCGCGCGCGGCATGATGCAGCGCCTGCTGATCCTGATCGGCCTGATGATCGCTTACGCGATCTACGCGGCGGTCACGAACGGCGCCGGGCTCGGCAAGCCGATCGATTTCGCGATCGTCGCGCATGCCGCGTGGTTCGGCATCCCCGCGTTCACGGCCCCCGTGTTCGATCCGCACGCGATGCTGCTGCTCGCGCCGGTCGCGGTGATCCTGGTCGCCGAGAACCTCGGCCACATCAAGGCGGTCAGCGCGATGACGGGACACAACCTCGACCGCTACGTCGGCCGCGCGTTCATCGGCGACGGGCTCGCGACGATCGTCTCGGGCAGCGTCGGCGGCACGGGCGTCACCACCTATGCGGAGAATATCGGCGTGATGGCGGTCACCCGGATCTACTCGACGCTGGTGTTCGTCGTCGCGGCGCTGATCGCGATCGTGCTCGGCTTCTCGCCGAAGTTCGGCGCGGTGATTCAGACCATTCCGGGGCCGGTGCTCGGCGGCGTGTCGATCGTCGTGTTCGGCCTGATCGCGGTGACGGGCGCGCGGATCTGGGTGGTCAACAAGGTCGATTTCTCGGACAACCGCAACCTGATCGTCGCCGCCGTCACGCTGGTGCTCGGCGCGGGCGACTTCTCGCTGAAATTCGGCGGCTTCGCGCTCGGCGGCATCGGCACCGCGACGTTCGGTGCGATCCTGCTCTACGCGCTGCTGCGCAAGGAAAAGGAGCCGGGCCCGGTGGTATGAACCCGGCGCGTGTCCGGCGCGCCGCTCAGGTGGCGCTCGCCTGCGCCTCGAGCCACGCGCAGAACTGACTGACCAGCGGCTCGCCGGCGGTATCGCGCGGGGCGATCCACCAGTAGCTGCGGGTTGCGATGCGCGGCCCGGCGAGCGGCATCACGAGGCGGCCGAGCGATAGCTCGTCGGCGATCAGCGGCTGCGGGCCGAGTGCGACGCCCAGCCCGTCCACCGCCGCCTGCAGCGCCAGATAGAAGTGATCGAACGACTGCTTCTTGCGGCTTTTCATCGGCATGCCCGCCGCGTCGAACCATTCGCGCCATGCATCCGGCCGCGTGTCGGAGTGCAGCAGCACGTGCCGCGCCAGATCGTCGGCGCTCGCGATCGGCGAGCGCTTCAGCAGCGCCGGACTGCAGACGGGAATCACGCTTTCGTCGAGAAAGCGTCCGCTCGCGCAATTCGGCCAGCGGCCGGGACCGCGGCGGATCGCGACGTCGAAGCCGTCCAGCGCGCCGAGCGGCGCATTCGACGTCGACAGCTTCAGCTCCACGTTGGGCGCTTCGCGCTGGAAGCGGCTCAGGCGCGGCAGCAGCCATTTCATCGCGAAGGTCGGCAGCGCGTTGATGCGCAGCACGCGCGCGGTGCCGGTCCGGCGCAGCTGCTCTGTGGCGATTTCCAGGCTGTCGAACGCGGCTTCGACCGCGGCGAGATAGCGGCGGCCCTCGTCGGTGAGCCGCACGCGCTTGCCGTGCCGGTGAAACACCGGCTTGCCGAGCCATGCCTCGAACGCGGCGATCTGCCGGCTGATGGCACCATGAGTCACATGGAGTTCGTCGCCCGCCGCGCTGAAGCTTTCATGTCTTGCAGCGGCTTCAAAGGCTTTTAGGGCGGGAAAGGGAGGGAGTGCGCGTGTCATGCTTGTGATTCTAGATCACAAGCGCGCGGCGATAAAATCGTTTTGATGCGGCGCCGAACGGGCGTAACCTCGACCGCTGACGATTCACGAGGACTCCCATGCAATCCAATTCCCTGAACCCGGATACCGCCGCCCGCACGGTCGGCGTGGCCGAGCTGTTCGCCGGGTTCCTCGGGCTCGGCCTGATGTCGTTCGGCGGCGCGCTGCCGTTCGCGCGGCGCGCGCTCGTCGACGAGCGCCGCTGGCTGAGCGCGGAGGAGTTCACCGATCTGCTCGGCCTGTGCCAGTTCCTGCCGGGCGGCAACGTGATCAACCTGTCGGTGGCGGTCGGCATGCGCTTTCGCGGCGTGCCGGGCGCGCTCGCCAGCCTGCTCGGGCTGATCGCCGGGCCGACGCTGATCGTCGTCGGGCTCGGCGTGATCTACGCGAAGACCCAGAACGACCCGCGCATCCAGCACCTGTTCGGCGGCCTCGCGGCCGCGGCCGCGGGCCTGCTGGTCGCGATGGCCGTGAAGGTCGCGAAGCCGCTGCGCCATGCGCGGGCCGCGGCATGCGTGGCGGCGCTCGCGTTCGTCGCGATCGCGGTGCTGCGGCTGCCGCTGCTGACCACGATGCTGGTCTTGACGCCGTGCAGCATCTGGCTCGCGTCGCGGCAGCGGCGGGCGGGCGGCGCCGGCGCGCCGGGAGCGTCGCGATGAACGCCACGCTGGTCGCGCTCGCGACGATCTTCAGCCAGCTGTCGCTGCTCGCATTCGGCGGCGGCAACACGATCCTGCCCGAGATGCAGCGGCAGGTGGTCGACGTGCACCACTGGATGACCGCGCAGCAGTTCACCGCGCTGTTCGCGCTCGCGCAGGCGGCGCCGGGGCCGAACATGATGATCGTGTCGCTGGTCGGCTGGCACGTGGCGGGCTGGCCGGGGCTGCTCGTGTCGACGCTCGCGAAGTTCGGGCCGTCCTCGCTCGTGACGATCCTCGCGCTGCATGCGTGGGAGCGCTTCAAGGACAAGCCGTGGCGGCGCTACGTGCAGCAGGGCATGATGCCCGTCACGGCCGGGCTGGTGGTCGCGAGCGCGGCGCTCATCTCGGAGGCGTCGAACCACACCGCGCTGCAATGGGGCATCACCGCCGCCTGCGCGGTGCTTGCCTACAGGACCCGCGTGCATCCGCTGTGGCTGCTCGCCGGCGGCGCGCTGATCGGCCTGGCGGCCGGCCTCGTCGCCTGAGCGGCGCGTCGGCGCCGGATTCCGTCAGCGCGGCGCGGGCGCGTCGCTGTTCACGAGCCCGAGCAGCTTACCGCGTTCGTCGTTCAGGCCGGCGTCCCGCGCCGGCCAGTCGAGCACATAACCCTGGTTCAGCGAATGGCGCACGATGGCCGCGTAGTCGGCCTTGTCGAGCTTGCCCGCGCGCATCGCCTGCGCGACTTCCTCCCTGAGGCCCGACGAAAACCCCGGATAGGCGGCGACGAGCGCCGCGTACTGGCGCGCGTCGATCTCGCCGGATTCGCGGTGGAACGCCCAGCCGACGACGAGCACGATCGCGGCGAACGGGATGGCGGTGTAGCGCAGGAAGAACTTGGCGGGTGTCATCGCAAGGCTGGGTTCGGCAGTGATTCACGAGCGGGACGCGCTCGCGTGGGGCGGTGCGCAAAAGCGGGCAGGTATACTGCGAGGCATTCCAGCACCCGCAGAGCAAGCCGCACCACGATGTCGACGATTCCCGCCTGTCCGCAATGCGCGATGGACAATACCTACCCCGATGGCGACCATTATATTTGCGCCGACTGCGGACATGAGTGGCCGAGCGCCGCATCCGGCGCGCCCGCGGCCGATGAGGAAGCCGGCGCCGCCGTGCGGGACGCGAACGGCAACGTGCTCGCCGACGGCGACGCCGTCGTGCTGATCAAGGACCTGAAGGTGAAGGGGTCGTCGATCACGCTGAAGATGGGCACCAAGGTGAAGAGCATCCGCCTCGTCGGCGGCGATCACGAAGTCGACTGCCGGATGGACGCGGGCAACTTCATGCTGAAGGCCTGCTATCTGAGGAAGGCGTGAGCGCGGCGCCGCCCGTCGCGCGCGGCGGCGCGGCGGCGCATATCGGCGCGCGGGCGCCGGCCCGGCAACCGCAACGCCGCGCAAGGAGCATTTCGTCACCATGGATCTGGACGCCGCGAGCCGCAACCTGACGGTCGCTTCGCTACTGACGCTGTCGGGCGGGTTTCTCGACGCGTATACCTACGTCGGCCACGGCCACGTGTTCGCCAACACGATGACCGGCAACGTCGCGCTGCTCGGCATCAACCTGTCGGCGGGCAACTGGGAGCAGGCGCTCCATCACGTGCCGCCGCTGATCGCGTTCGTGATCGCCGTGTTCGTCGCGCACCTGTTCGGCCTCGCCGCGCAGAAGGGCTGGCTGCGGCATACCGCGTTCGTCTGCCTGGTCATCGAGATCCTGTTCCTCGGTTTCGCGTCGGCCGGCTTCGTCGCGACGTCGAGCGCGTGGCTGATTCCGGGCATCTCGTTCGTCGCGACGCTGCAGACGCTGTCGTTCACCCACCTCGAAACCCTGTCGTACACGTCGGTGATGACGACCGGCAACCTGCGGCGTTCCGCGCAGAAGCTGTTCGTCGGCCTGATTCCCCGCTACGACGCGGGCGCGCTCCACGATTCCGGGCTGCTCGCCATCATCAGCTTCTGCTTCCTCGGCGGCGCGGTGCTGGGCGGACTGCTGACGCGCCTGTTCGGCGCTCCCGCGCTGTGGGGCGCGGTGATCCTGCTCGTCGCGGCCTTCGCCGAGATCGTGCGGCGGGCGCGTTACCATGCGAGTCCGGCCGCCGCGGGCGAGTAGCGGCCCGGTTCGCCGCGCGCGGACCGACCCACAGCGAGGAACCCGATCATGCAGCTTTCCCCGGCGATACCCGTGTTGCGGATCTTCTCGGAAGAGAAGGCGAAGGAGTTCTACCTCGATTTCCTCGGCTTCACGCTCGAATGGGAGCACCGCTTCGAAGCGGGCCTGCCGCTGTACGCGGAAATCCGCCGAGGCGGCCTGACGCTGCATCTGAGCGAACACTACGGCGATGCGACGCCCGGCTCCACGGTGTTCGTGCCGATGCAGGGGATCGCGGCGCTGCAGGCCGAGCTGATCGGCAAGCGTTACGCGTATGCGCGTCCGGGGATCGAGGAGGAAGGCTGGGGACGGACGATGCAGATCGCCGACCCGTTCGGCAACCACCTGCGCTTCTGCGAGCGTTCCGCGTAGCGTCCGTTCCGGCCCCGTTCGTTGTGTGCGGGCGACAGCGGCGCGTTTTCTTGCAGTTTCATTTTCTTTCCTGACAGTTGCCGGTTTTATGATGCTCGGCGGGTTGCGCGCCATCCGCGCGCGGCCCGCGCCGGTCGCGGCCGTGACCGGAGTGAGACGGAGACGACAACTAACAAAGGAACGCTCATGAAGCAGACCAGCAGGATCGCGGGACTGGTAGGGGGACTCACCTTGGCGATGGCGGGCCAGCACGCGCTGGCGCAAAGCTCGGTGACGCTGTGGGGCGTCGCGGACGTCAGCCTGCGCTATCTGACCAATTCGAACGCACAGAACGACAATCGCTTCTTCATGGCCAACGGGGCGATCACCAACTCCCGTTTCGGCCTGCACGGCACGGAAGATCTCGGCGGCGGCCTCAAGGCGCTGTTCAATCTCGAAAGCGGCGTGAACCTGCAGGACGGCTCGTTCGCGAGCCAGCAGCGCATTTTCAATCGCGCGGCCTATGTGGGCCTGTCGAGCCAGTACGGCACGGTCACGCTGGGCCGGCAGAAGTCGCTGCTGTTCGATCTGTTGAGCGACACCTACGATCCGCTGACCGTCGGCAACTATCTCGAGAACGCATGGCTGCCCGTCGCGCTCGGCGCGGGGCTCTACGCGGACAACGCGGTCAAGTATCGCGGCACGTTCGGCGGCCTGACGATCGGCGCGATGTATTCGTTCGGCACCGATTCGACGTCGACGGGCGCGACCGGCTTCTCCGGGCAGATTCCCGGCCACGTCGGCGCGGGCAACATGTACGGCTTCACGCTGTCGTATGTCACCGGCCCGCTGAGCGTGGCTGCCGGCATGCAGCAGAACAGCGACAATTCGAACCGCAAGCAGACGATCTACCACGCGAACGTCGTCTATGCGTTCAGCACCGTGAAGGTGTATGCGGGCTACCTGCACTCGAAGGACGATACGGGCTTCGTCGACCAGGTGCTGGCGCAGCAGCCGACGGTGCCGGGCATCGCATCGCTGAAGGGCACCGGCCGGATCGACGACGGTCCGTACGCGGGCGTGAGCTGGCAGGCCACCGCGCCGCTGACGCTGACGGGCGCGTTCTACTACGATCGCATGCGCAACGCCACGGTCTCGGCGGGGCAGCTCGGCAGCGGCAACCGCTACACCATCGTGGCGCTTGCAGAATACGCGCTGTCGAAGCGCACCGAGATCTACGGCACCGTCGATTTCAACAAGGTGAACGGCGCGGCGACGGTCGAACTGCCGGGCCGCAACAACCAGACGGGCATCTCGATCGGCTTGCGCAACATCTTCTGATCGCGCACGCCGGCGAGAGCCGCGACGTGCTGGCGGAAAAAGGCCCTCGCGGGCCTTTTTTTTCGTGCGCGGACCTCGTGCCTAGCGCTGCGTCGACATCCGGATCGCGAGTCCCGCGAGCACCGTGCCCATCAGCCAGCGCTGCGCGGCGAGCCAGAGCGGGCGGCCGGAGAGGAACGCGGCGATCGAGCCGGCCATCATCACCATCGTGAGGTTGACGGCGACGCTCAGGGTCAGCTGGATCGCTCCCAGCACGAACGACTGCGCGAGCACGCTGCCGTGGTGCGGATCGATGAACTGCGGCAGCAGCGACAGGTACATCACTGCGATCTTCGGATTCAGCAGGTTGGTGACGAAGCCCATCGCGAACAGTTTGCGGGGCCGGTCCGGGGTCAGCCGGCGCAACTGAAACGGCGAGCGGCCGCCGGGTTTCACCGTCTGCCACGCGAGCCACAGCAGGTACGCCGCGCCGACGAAGCGCAGCGCGTCGTACGCGTAGGGCACGGCAATCAGGAGCGCGGTGATGCCGAGCGCCGCGCACGCCATGTAGAACACGAAGCCGAGCACGACGCCGCCGAGCGAGATCGCGCCGGCCCTGCGGCCCTGGCACAGCGAGCGCGACACGAGGTAGATCATGTTCGGGCCGGGAGTGAGCGCCATGCCGAGCGCGACGGCCGAAAACGCCAGCAGATGGGAGAGGGTGGGCATCGCGAGGCTCCAGGCGAAGTGAGCCGGCCGGCTCGGGCGCGCGATGCGCGAAGCGGAGCCGGCCGCGGTCCGCGCGGCACCGCGGCTTGCGGCTTGCGGCACCGCCGAGCGGACCGGCCATTATGCGCGCGGTCCGCCCGTTCGGTGCGCCGGACCGCGCGCGCGGCAGGGTTACTTCGCCGCGAGCGTGACGTTCTGCGCCTGCTGCGACACCTGCTTCAGGATCTGGCCGGCCGACGCGAAGCTGTCGTTCAGGTAGATCTTGGTGAACGAATGGCCGAGCGGATCGGTCAGCAGGTGCAGGCCGAGCGAGAAGTTCGCGGGCAGCACCGTCTGCACGGCGCCGAGGCTCTTGATCACCGCGTCGGACGTCGACGTCAGGTAGCTCGATCCCGGCAACTGGTAGCGCGCGGCATTGCCGACGTTCACGGTGCTGATCCGGCCTTGCGCGCGATCCGGGCCGGTGACGAGCAGGTTGATCTCGAAGTTCGCGTACAGCGAGCCTTGCGAGTGGCCGACCAGCACGACCTTGCGGTTCTGCTGCAGATACGCGCGGTACTTGTTCAAGTGGTCCGGCAGTTCGGGGACGTCGTTCTTGGTGAGGATGTCGATGTACTTCTGCTGCAGTGCGGCGTCCATGCCGCTCGCGGGCAGGCCGTTGCCGTCGACCGCGCGCCAGAAGTCCGCCGGGCTCGACCCTTCGACCGACTTCTGCTTGAACACCTGCCACAGATCGCTGAACGTGCCCTGGGTCGCGTTGTACGCGTTGCCGTACACGTACGCGTTGTTCACGTCGCGCGCGTTCAGTTCGTTCTTCAGCACCTGCAGGCTCGCGATCGCGTCGTCGAACGTATTGTTGATGCCGTTGACGAACACGATGGCCGAGCCGGGGGCGGACGATGCGGCGGCGGGCGCCGCGCGCAGCGGGGTCGAGTAGGGCAGCGCGAGCATCGAGCTGGCCAGCAATGCAGCAGCGAACTTCTTCATGCGTGATCTCCTTCTACGGTGGGGGGAGCGACGGGAAATCTCAGTTCGGCAACGAGGCGGGATCGAAGCTGCAGGCGCCCGGGCCGGGGTCGTCGAAATACTGGCCGCCGGCGAGCGACTGGAAGCGGATGTACGAGAGGGTGTCGGCCTCGGTGTCGAGCATGATCGCGCGGGTGCTCCGGATGCGATCGAGCATCACCTGCTGGTCGACGCCGGCCTTGTTCAGTACGCCGGCATTGAGCGCGCACGCGATCCCTTTCGCGATCGCATCGCCGGCCTGCTTCGCGTCGGCGGGATCGCGCACGTCGTTGACGGCTTGGCTCCAGCCGTAGGCGATCTGCGTGAGCGCTTCGCGGGTCGCGGCGGATTGCGCGTATTCGTCGGCGATGAAGCGGGTGACGCGCGGCGGCAGCGGGCGCGGCGGCGAGGCGGAGCGCGCGGGCGCCGCCGGGTCGGTGGAGAAGCCGCTCGCGAGCGGGCCGGCGGGGACGGCGGCGGCCGTCTGCGCGGGCGGCGCGGCGGCGGGCGCGCCGCCGGCCGAGAGCAGGCGGACGCCCGCCCATGCCAGTGCCGCGACGGCCAGCGCGGCCCCTGCCTTGTATTGCCAACGCATGCGCCCTCTCCTGTGTTCTGTTGTTCTGTCTTTTTCTGGATGCGCAGCCTGCAACGGGCTGCCCGTCACGATCTGGCGGTCCTCGATCCCGCCGACGGTTCAAGCACCTTACGCGAATTCCTTTCCCCCGAAAAGCGAGGCGATGCTCGAAACGGGCGTTCGCATGGACGGGCTCGGGCGGCGGCGAAAAATTGCTGCAGGTGCGTCATCGGCACGGCGAGACAGTACGGACAACGGATGACATCGCAGTGACAGGCCCGTGCGGAAAGTCATACCGCACCGGCATGCCTTCGCACCCAATCGGCAATGTCCGGCGCCGTTTCGGCGCCCGATAATGCGCACGCATCGCGATGTGCACGCGGCAGGCGTCGCGACGGAAGGCGCAACGGCCCGAGCATCATTCGTACTGCTTGCGACATGAGGCGGGGAGCGGGAGACATGAAGATACGGATCGCTGCAGCGGCGGCGCTGCTCGGCGCGGGGCTGCCCGCGCATGCGCAAAGCAGCGTCACGCTGTATGGCATCGTGGACACGGGGATCGAGCTGGTCACGCATGCGAATGCGGCGGGCGGCAGCGTGGTGCGGATGCCGGGCATCACGGGCGAGTTGCCGTCGCGCTGGGGCCTGCGCGGCAAGGAGGCGCTGGGCGGCGGCTGGACCGCGCAGTTCGTGCTGGAGAGCGGCTTCAACCTGCGCAACGGCGCGGCGAACCAGGGCGGCCGGATGTTCGGGCGGCAGGCGTGGGTCGGCGTCGACGGGCCATACGGCATGCTCAGCTTCGGCCGCCAGTACACGATGACCTATTGGGCGATCGTCGACGCGGATCTGCTCGGGCCGGACATCTACGGCGGCACCGCGTCGTTCGACCAGTATCTGCCGAGCGCGCGCAGCGACAATACGATCGCCTACAAGGGCCATGTCGGCGGCTTCACGGTCGGCGCGACCTGGTCGTTCGGGCGCGATGCGGCCGGCACCGGCAATTCGCCGGGGCAGGGCACCTGCGCGGGGCCGTCGGCGGGCAGCGGGCCGGCCTGCCGCGAGTGGTCGGCGATGCTGCGCTACGACCTCGACGATTTCGGCGTCGCGGCGGCCTACGACGAGCAGCGCGGCGGACCGGGCGCGGCGGCGAACCTGTATGACGGCACGCCGACGTTCCCGCTCGCGCAGCCGGGGGACAAGGACGTGCGCATGCAGCTGAACGGCTATGGCCGCGTCGGCGCGCTGCGCTTCGGCGGCGGCTGGCTCGGTCGGCGCGTGAGGACCGTCGCGCCGGATGCGCGCAACGTGAGCGCCGACCAGTTCTATTTGACCGCGTCGTATCCGGTCACGCCGCTCTGGTTCGTCGACGGCGGCGTCTACCGGATCGTCAATCGCGACGACGACACGCGCGGCACCATCGGCGCGCTGCGCACGACCCTGTTCCTGTCCAAGCGCACGGCGGTCTATCTGCAGGGCGCGTATCTGTTCAACAGCGCGAAGGCACAGTACACGGTGAGCCAGGGCGGCGGCGGCACGACGCCGGGGCCGGGGATGGGGCAGCTCGGCGTGATGGCGGGGATGCGGCACATGTTCTGACGGGATGGGATGCACGCGCACTCGCGAGGCGGGTCGCGGCACGGCATGCGTTCGCCGCGCGCCCGCGTTTAAACCGCGTGCGCGCGGCGTCAGTGCCGGCCGGAGGCGATCGACGCTTCGGCGAACTGCCACGCGAAGAGTCCGGGCACGTAGAACAGCAGATCGCGGATGCGCCGCGCGCCCGCGAGGCCGAGACAGGTTGCCGGATCGAGGCCGAGCGCGCCGCCGATCAGCACGAAGCCGCCTTCCTGCACGCCGAGCCCGCCCGGCACGAAAAATGCCGCGCTGCTGACCGCCTGGATCAGCGCTTCGATCGCGAACGCTTCGATCAGGCTCACCGGCGACCCGAGAAAATACAGCGCGAGCCAGATTTCGAGCGAGGTCGCGAGATGCTGGAGCGGCTGCCACAGCAGCAGGTAGCGGACCACGACGCCGCGCCGGCGCCATACGGCGCGGATCGCGTCGTCGACCTGCGCGGACTGGCCGACCCTCGCAGCGAGCTGGCCGCTGGTGATCCGGTTGAGCACGCGCATCACGCGTTCGAACGGATTCGCGTGCTGGACGAGCGCGAACAGGATCAGCAGCGGCGTCAGCGCGGCGAGCCCCCACGCGAAATCGCCGGCGACGCGCAGCGTGTCCGACGCGGTTCGCGTCAGCAGGTAGCCGACGCCGCCCATCGCGAACAGCACCTGGCTGATCAGCGTCAGCTGCATGTCGACGATGAGGCTCGCGCCGGCGGCCGGGCCCTGCACGCCGAGGCCGCGCAGCAGCCGGAACGACACCAGCTCGCCGCCGATGCGCGCGACGGGCAGCAGCCCGTTGACGGATTCGCGGATCCAGACGAGACGCACCATCGCGGCGAGGCCGGGCCGCTCGTCCGGCGCGAACAGCGTCTGCCAGTCCTTCGCGTTCGCGAGCATGGGCAGCAGATGCGCGGCGGCGGCGGCGAGGAGGCCCGCGCCCGCCGCGCGCATCAGCGCGAGGACCGCGCCGGGATTGTCGCGCCACACGAGCCAGAGCGATATCAGCAGGCCGGCGAAGGCCGCGGCGCGGCCGAGCTGTTTCATCAGACTGGCGCGGCGCGCGATGCGCTCGCGGGTCGACGGAGTGGGCATGAGCATGGCGGTGATCGGGCGGCGGCGCGCGGCGGCTAGACCTGGGTCGGTTCGTCGGAGTCGGGGCACAGGCGGCCGTCGCGGTCGACACTGAAGCTGAAGCCGCGCCAGACCACGCGCGACGACGTGAAGCTCGCGACGAAGATACCGAACGACACGAGATCCGACAACGGCAGCAGCCAGAGGTCGCGTACCGGCTGCCGCGCCGCGCGATCGACGATGCACTTCGCGAGCAGCCGCGCGGCCAGCGCGATCGGAACGAACGGCCAGGACCACGATGCGCCGTTCGACAGCACGACGCCCAGCAAGGCGAGCGCGACCGGATGGGTCAGCACCGATCCGAGATGGCCGCGCGGATCGACGCTGCGGATGGTGCGGCTCCAGCGCAGCTCATGGGCGATCAGCTTCGCGAGGCTCGTCTCCACGCAGCCGTGATGGACGACGAACGGCGGAACCGCGATGCGTTCGCCGCCGGCGCGCACCGCCGCGCCGATCGCGTGGTCTTCCGCGAGATGGTGCGCGAACTGCGTGAGGCCGCCGATCCGCTCGAGGGTTGCGCGGCGCATCGCGATGGTCTGCCCGAAGCACGGCTGCGCGAGATCGTAGGCGAGGCCCGTCACCACGCCGGGCAGGAACCGGTAGTCGGTGGCCTGGGTTTCGACGCGCGGCCAGAAGCCCGGATCGGGGCGGCCGCGATAGACGCAGGTCGCGAGGCCCACGCCCGGCTGTTCCAGTTCGCCGACGAGGTGGCGCACGTAGTCGGGACCGACGCTGACGTCGCTGTCGGCGAAGATCAGCAGTTCGTGCCGGGCGTCGGGGAGCATGTTGACGAGGTTGCTGATCTTGCGGTTCGGTCCGTACAGACGGGCGTCGGCGACGACGGTGATGACCGCGTCGGGGAAGCGCATGCGCAATGCGTTCACGGTCTGCAGCGCGAGATCGTCGCGGTCGTGCACGCCGAACAGGAACTGGATCGGACCGTCGTAGCGCTGTTCGCAGAAGCTCGCGAGATTCGACAGCAGCGCCTGCTCGGTGCCGTGCAGCGGCTTCACGATCGTGACGGGCGGCGCGTGGCGGGGCTCGTGCGCCGGCCGCGCGAAGAAACGCCGCGTCAGACGGGCCGAGCCGATCGCGTACAGGCTGCCGAACGCGGCCCCCGCCGAGGCCAGCGCGGCGAGGGCGGCGGCCAGGAGCGGGAGCGTGTGCGCGAGGCTGCCCGGCGCGAACCATTCGGCTGCGGCCCATGCGCCGAACGAGCCGGCCAGCCACGGAATTGATTTCATGCGATGCCCGCCGCGGTAGAACTGCCGTGACCGATCGAAAGCCGCAACGGCGGCCGTGAAACGCGCCGCCGGATCGGAGGAGAGTCGAGGGTGCGGTGGAACGGGAAACCGCCCGGACGCGCGTGGCGCATCGGGGCGATTCACGGGGGCATCGGGATAGGCGGCGGATGTGTCGCGGGGCGCGCCGGAGGGTTTCCCGCCAACAAGCCCGACTGGTTCGTGCGCTACACCGTTCGCCAACACCGAGCATGCCGTCCGCACGCTGTTGGCGCGAATGTAAAGAAGCGACCGGACTTTATGATGGCAAACGGATTACAAATTTGTTTAAGCGCTGTCATGCCGAGCCTCGTTCGAACGGGGCGAGGGGGCGGGAGAGGGGGAACGCGAGGCGCCGCGGCCGGCCGCGCTCCGGCGGGACGTCGCCCGCCGAGCCGGATGACAGGCGCCTTACGCGCTGACGTACACCCAGGCGGTGCGGCCCGACTTCAACTGCACGCTGACGCGCCGGTAGTCGGAGACTTCGTAGCGGTCGGCGGCGGCCAGCTCGTCGGCCGTCAGTTCGAACACCATGCCCGGGATTTCCTCGGCGGGATCCGGGCCGGGCCGGACGATCGGGTGATGCGTCTTGCCGCTCGCGGCCAGCACGGCCGGGTCGGTGATGGCCACCCAACTCTGCGTATAGCCCAGCATCGCGTCGGGCGTACCGTTCAGCGCGCGGCCGAAGTTCGCCAGTTGCACGGCCGTGTCCTGCAGCGTGCCATATGAGAACAACCGGACGGGGGAAGTCGTGTCCTGAGTCACGCGATGCTCCATTCAGTGAAACGCCGAGCCGGTTCGTTCAAACCAGCAGGTCTTCGTAAAAGGCGCCGAACGGGCGGTGCGGATGCGCGATCTGGATTTCGAGAATCCACAGGCCCGCGCCCGGCAGCCCGCCGAGGTCGCCCAGATTGCCGGCCCTGTAGATCGCATGCGGAAAATCGCTGACGCGGTGGCCCTTGATGCCGAGATTCAGATCCCAGCCCATTTGCGTCGCCTGCGCGGCCGCGTATTCGTAAAGCTGCTGGCCGGTGAGATCGCGCTGGCGCCAGCGGGCGCTCACGTCGTCGTAGAGGGTTTTCGCCGCGGCCGCGCAAGCCGCCATCTCGGGGTCGCCGCCGGTCGTGAAGGTCGCGCCCGCATCGCCCTCGTGGCCGTTCCACACGATGCCCATGTCGATGAAGAAGATGTCGTCGCTGCCGAGCACCGGATCGCCGTCGGACTGCGCCTTGAAGGGCTTGAGCGTATTCGCGCCGAACCGGACGATGAGCGGATGCCAGATGCGCTGCATGTCCAGCTCGGCGAGCAGTGCGCGGCCGGCCTCGCGCGCGTCGCCCTCGGTCATGCCGGGTTCGATTCGCACGGCGAGCTGTTCGACCGCTCGCCATGTCATCGCCTGTGCGTGCTCCATCGCCGGCAAGTGATAGTGCGCGCCCACCCGTTCCTTGGATTCGATGCCGTCCACGCTGGTTCTCCACGTTTATTGTCGGACGAACATGGTAAACGACGGCGGTGTTTGTTGCGCGACGCTCCGGCCCCGGATGGCGCCGCGCTCAGAACGTGACGGTGGTCCGCATCCCGACGACCGCTTCGTTGCCGATCCGCGCGCCCGGCGAATCCGGATTGGGAATGCCGCCGGACGGCCGGAAGAAGTACTGGAAGTCGGCTTGCAGCTGCCACCACGGCGTGACCTGATACTGGTAGGTCGCCTCGACGACGGTTTCGGCCGTGCGTACCGGGTAGCCCGGCGTGACCAGCGCGCCGGTGTCGCCGTCGAAGCCGCGCGCGTGAGAGCCTAGCTTCGCGTAACCCACAGCGAGTCCGACCACGTCGTTGTCGCGCCCCTTGAACGGCGCCTTCAGCGTCACCCCCGCGTTGATGCCGAGGTCGACGAGGTTGCGGTCGCCCGGCGCGCCCATGACGCGGGCGAACACGCCTACCGACTGCGGGCTGTCCGCGCTCGGGCGCCACACCATCTGGTCGGCCACCGCGTAGAAGCCGTAGTCGCCGCGATGCGTGGCCGGCACGCCGTTGCTGGCGGGATTCGCGAGCGACAGCCCGTTGACGTCGAAGCGCGGGTCGTTGAAGCGCTGCGTGTTGTACCAGAAGCCCAGCTTGTAGGTGCCGGGCAGGCCGGCCGGCTGCGGATCCTTCGGGTTCGCGGGCGCCGGATTGAGCGCGTACTGCACTTCGCCGATGAACAGCGCGCCGTCATGCAGATTGAAATTCGTGCCGTGAGCGTTGAGCACCTGCGGATCGCCGGTGCCGTTGCCGGACGGGTTGCCGTTGAATACGCCCGCCATGACGGTCCACGCGTCGGACGGCTTCACCCGCAGCCGCACGCCGAGCGACGACAGCGGGTACGCCGGGCCGCCGGCGGGCATGTCGACGGACGGCAGCACCGGCCAGCCGAATGTCGCGTTGATGAACGAGCCCGCGTACTGGCTCACCATGAACTCCTGATCGAGACTTTGCTGGCCCACTTTCACGTCGACCTTGCCGCCCGCCAGCGATTGCTGGTACCACAGCTCCCACAGTCGAGTCGTCGCGTTGGCCTCGATGCCGGTCGCGGTCTGCAGCGTCTGCAGGTTGCGCTGCGTGAGATTGGTGCCGTGGATCTGCAGGCCGGACACGTTGAAGGTGCCCCCCGGCAGGCCGATCGCCTTGTCGGTGTCGACGCTGAAACCGAACTGCGTGAGCCCGTCGTAGGCGCCCCCGCGCCGGGTGCCGCCCGACAGGTTGTTCAGGTACTCGCTGGTTTCCTGCAGGTTGAGCGTGATGCCGTGGTCGCCGAGCCGGCTGCGCAGGCCGCCCATGTCGCCGAACAGGTTCGAGCGGTCCCAGAAACCGGTCGGCGCGGGCGCCGGGTCCGACGGCTGCGTGGCGGCGGAGGCGGGAGCGGGCGCGGGCGCGGACGGCGCGCTTTCCTGCACGGCGGCGGGGGCGGGTTCGCCGGCGGCCTGGGCGAAGGCCGGCGGGATCACGCCCAGCGACAAGACGAGCGGCAGGCCGGCCGCGACGCCGGATTTCACGAGCATGTGGTTCAGTTTGTTATTCATGGCGAGTCTGCTGATTGATTAGTAAAGCTAATGATCTGAAATGCTCACCGCTGGATACGGCCCGCCGGCGCGGTGGATCAGCGAGCCGGCCGGTCGTTCAGGAGAACCACCCGCTCACCCGCAGCACCTGGTTCAGGCCGATGCGGGAAGACGAAACGGACAGCAGCGCGACCAGCGCGACGGCGCCCGCCATGGCGGCCAGAATCGCGCAGCCCGCCGGGCGGCCGAGCACGCTCGCATCGGGCAGCGCGCCGCCGCGCCAGGCGCCCGCCGCGTGCGCGAGCGACGCCGCCGACGATCCGGCGATGCGATGGCAGGCGAGATGGGTGCCGTTCCTGAGTCTGGCCGCGAATGATTGAAATAGCATGACTGCGCTCCCGTCCGGTCCGGCCTAGCCGGACGACGTGCGAAGCCGCAGGCGTTCCTCGCGAAGGACGCGTGCGACAAACGATCGAAACCAAGGAAGCGTGCTGCAGATGGGCCGGCGAATGCCGGCCGATGGTGAAGCGCGCTAACCCGACCAGGGCGAGTTAGCGGCAAAGGGACGACCCCGGCGGCTAGCTCGCGATTGCATTGCCGGCGCAGGCCGGCATCGGACTTCCACTACTAGGGTACGTGTCCACGAGGGACTCCTTTGTTGAGTTGCGGCGGATTGTATTCGGCCCGAATCGGGATATGCAAGTAAAAACCGCATAAAAATTTTGCACCGCGGCACGCCCCTCGGCCGCGCGGGATCGACAGGGAAATGCGGGCGGGAACCCTGCCGCGAGCAGGGGTTTTATTCTTTCAAATTTATTTCATTTACGTGAAGGCCGAAAGGTTTGAACAGGGCCGATGCTTGCCGGGAAAGGCCGCGTGGGGGGCACGGGAATTATCTTTGTAATGCGAAGAAAATCGTGTTGACTTTCGATTTGGCGGGTATCTAGAATCCGCCATCTTCACAAACGGGGCCGATGCCTTGGACGCCTGCAGTAGTCGATCTTCGAACAGTATTCCTGCCTGACCGGCAAGACGTCCCGCGCTGTCCTTCTCAGCCGCCGTCCTGCCTCCCGGGCAGACGGTGCGCGCCGTAGTTTTTCTACTCCCCGTGCACACTTGATTCGCGCCGGATAGCGCCGTGTTTTCGCGCGCTCGTCCGGCGTTTCGCCGCGAACCCGAGAGGTGCGCGGCGGCGTTCGCACGCGCCGGTTCGAGCCGGTGCGTGCGGGTGCGTGGCCGTGCGCGCCGCCGCGCGGCGGCCGCGCGCTTCCGTTCAACGTCAACCAGGAGCCGACATGCCGGACAGTGACAGTTATCCCTTATGCCGCCCCTTCTTTCCCAATCCGGGGAAGCGAGCAGACCTCCGCCGATAAGCGCACCGCGCACATGAGCTTCGAGCCTGCCGACTTCCCGCCTTTGCGCGAGTCATCGCTCGGAGAAACATCATGAATTTCGGCCTTCTGCTGTCGCAACTTCCGCACGTTCAGGAATCGCGCGTCCATTACGACGCCATGCTGTCGCTCGACACCGGCAAGACGCCGGCGCTCGTCGCGTTCTGGCAGCACCTGAAAGCCCTGATTTCCTAAACCCCGGCGCGCAACTCCGGCATACGCCAGGCCACGTCGTCCGCGGACGGCTCACGCTTTACGTATGCCGAGGGCGAGCGCTGTCGACTCAACCCATCGCCCTCAGGGGAACCTCATGTCAACACCAACCAACGTCTCGCCGCCGATCGCCCTCGAGCGCAGCGCCGTGCTCGACGAAGCCCATATCGGCGACATCAAGGGCGCGCTCGGCACGATCGCGCATCACGACACCGCGCCGCGCACCAACTGGTGGGCGCGCTTCCGGACGCTGCTCGCGATCATCGGCCCGGGCCTCATCGTGATGGTCGGCGACAACGACGCCGGCGCGTTCGGCACCTACACGCAGGCCGGCCAGAACTACGGCACGACGCTGCTGTGGACGCTGCTGCTGCTCGTGCCCGTGCTGTTCGTGAACCAGGAAATGGTGCTGCGGCTCGGCGCGGTGACGGGCGTCGGCCACGCTCGGCTGATTTTCGAGCGCTTCGGCAAGTTCTGGGGCGCATTCAGCGTGATCGACCTGTTCATCCTGAACGCGCTGACGATCGTGACCGAGTTCATCGGCATCACCTTTGTGCTCGATTATTTCGGCATTTCGAAGATCGCGGGGGTGTGCATCGCCGCGGCGTTGACGATGGCCGCGGTCAGTACCGGTAATTTCAGGCGGTTCGAGCGTTTCGCGGTGCTGCTCTGCCTGCTGAGCCTGTTGCTCGTGCCGGTGCTGGTGTCGATCCATCCGCCCGTGTCGCAGATGACGCGCGATTTCTTCGTGCCGAACTGGCCCGCGCACGCGAAGCTGAGCGACGTGATGCTGCTCGTGATCGGCATCGTCGGCACGACGGTGGCGCCGTGGCAGCTGTTCTTCCAGCAAAGCTACGTGGTCGACAAGCGGATCACGCCGCGCTTCATGAAGTACGAGAAGGCGGATCTGTGGATCGGCATCGTGTTCGTGATGATCGGCGCGGTGGCGATGATCTCGTTCTGCGCGGCGCTCTACGCGGGTCGCCCGGAATTCGGCAACTTCACCGACGCGGGCGGCGTGATCGCCGGCCTCGAGAAATACGCGGGCCGCACCAGCGCGACGCTGTTCGCGGTGGCGCTGCTCGATGCATGCATCATCGGCGCGGCGGCCGTGTCGCTCGCGACCGCCTATGCGATCGGCGACGTCTTCAAGATCCGCCACTCGCTGCATCGCAACGTGTCGGACGCGAAGGGCTTCTATCTGGTGTACTTCGGCATCATCGCCGCGGCCGCCGCGCTCGTGCTGATTCCGGGCAGCCCGCTGGGCCTGCTGACGGAAGCGGTGCAGACGCTGGCCGGCGTGCTGCTGCCGAGCGCGACCGTGTTCCTGCTGTTGTTGTGCAACGACAAGGCCGTGCTGGGCCCGTGGGTCAACTCGAAGAAACTGAACCTCTTCACGGGCGCGGTGATCTGGGTGCTGGTGATGCTGTCGATCATCCTGACCGCCTCGGTGATGTATCCGGATATCAGCGGCGAAACGATCCTCGAAGTGCTGGCCGGTGGTACGCTGCTCGCAGTCGTGGGCTACATCGCGACCATGATGCTGCGCAAGCGCCGCGACGACCACGCCGAAACGGGTGCCGATCGCCAGCTGCGCGACACCTGGCGCATGCCGCCGCTCGACGAATTGCCCGCGCCGTGCGTGACGCTGTCGACGCGGATCTGGATGGGCGTGCTGCGCGGCTATCTGCTGCTGGCCGTGGGGCTCGTGATCGTGAAGGTCGTGCAGATGACCTTCTTCAAATAAGGCGGACGGAGTCGCGGGGGGGGGGGGGGGGGGCGCCCCCCCCCCCCCCC
>NZ_JAWJWL010000007.1:157709-276781 GCF_034721475.1 Burkholderia alba
CGCGACGGCGGGCGGTGCGCCGCCCGCCGTCGCGCGATGCGATGCGTGGAGGTCTCGATGGGTGGAACGATGAAGCGTTACGCGTGGGTCGCGGCACTGAGCGCGGCGTTGCTGCTCGCGGCATGCAGCAACAAGGACGACGACGAAGTGAGCAGCAAGCCGAGCGACGCGGCGGCGCCCGCCTCCGGCGCGAGCCAGTAAGCTGCCCGACAGGAAGCGCTGGGATTGCGCCGGACGCTAGAGGGTTCCCGCTAAACGAAAGGAATCCGAAAAGTTTCCAACAGAGTTTGACAGTTGCGCGGAGGGGATTGCGCTAACCTGCATCGCGCCGGCATTGCGATCAACGGGTCGCATGTTGTGTGCGTGTGATGGGCTGAGATGGGCATGTCCGCCCGGATCGCCGCGCCGGATCGGCTGACCGATCGGCGCGACGCTACGGGCGCTACGGATTGTTACAACAAGCGCCGCGATGCGGCGCGGGTCCGTGCGATCATGCACGCTCACATTCAACCTGAACGGTGATTGCGATGGGTATCTTGGACACGGTAGGCGAGATTGCAGGTGCGGTGGCGGCGGTCGAAGCGACGGACAAAGTCGATCCGAATGCGGGCCTGTTGACGAAGGGGATTGCAGCGGTCGCCGGCTTCAAGGGCGCGGAAGCGCTGGAAGGCCTCGTCGAGAAGAAAGAGAACGAGGCGGCGGACAATGCCGACAACACGGCGGCGCCCGACAGCGACGGCTCGCAGGCCTGAGCGGACGCGGCATGCCGCGCGACGAAAACGGGAGACGATAAGTCTCCCGTTTTTTTTCGTCGACGCGACGCGCCGCACGACGGCCGGATTCTTGTTATCGTCCTGTAATCGTTTCTTCGACAAGGCGACGCCATGGAATTCGATTACGACCTCTTTGTCATCGGCGCGGGCTCCGGCGGCGTGCGTCTGAGCCGCGTCGCGGCGTCGCACGGCGCGCGCGTCGGCATCGCGGAGGAGGAGCAGATCGGCGGCACCTGCGTGCTGCGCGGCTGCATTCCGAAGAAGCTGCTGGTCTACGCGTCGCATTACGGCCACGAAGTGGAGGACGCCGCCGGCTTCGGCTGGGGCTTCGACCTCGGCACTTTTTCGTGGCCCGCGCTGATCGCCGCGAAGAATCGCGAGATCGCGCGCCTGAGCGAGCGCTACATCGACCTGCTGAAACAATCGGGCGTAGCCATTCACGAAGGCCGCGCGACCATCGTCGACGCGCACGCGGTCGAGATCGGCGGCCGCCGCTTCACCGCGCGGCACATCGGCGTCGCCACCGGATCGCATCCGACGCTGCCGAAGGTGCCGGGCATCGAGCATGCGATCACGTCGCGCGAGGCGCTGGATCTGCCGGCACTGCCCCAGCGCATCGCGATCGTCGGCGGCGGCTACATCGCGGTCGAGTTCGCGGGCATCTTCAACGGGCTGGGCGTCGAGGTCGATCTGTTCTATCGCGGCGAGCAGATCCTGCGCGGCTTCGACGACGACGTGCGGCGCTTCCTGGCCGACGAGATGACGAAGCAGGGCACCGCGATCCATACCCATGCGGACGTGCAGGCGCTCACGCGCTCGGCGGAAGGCGCGCTGTCGCTGCGGGTCGGCGGCGAAACGTACGGTCCGTACGGCGAGGTGCTCTACGCAACCGGGCGCGCGCCGAACAGCGGCGGGCTCGGCCTCGAGGCGGCGGGCGTCGAGCGCGAGCCGGGCGGCGCGATCAAGGTCGACGATTACTCGACCACCTCCGTCGAATCGATTCACGCGATCGGCGACGTCACGTCGCGCCCGCAGCTCACCCCGGTCGCGACGCGCGACGGCGCGCTGCTTGCCGCGAACCTGTTCGGCGGCAAGCCGGTCCGCGCGGATCACCGCTATGTGCCGTCCGCCGTGTTCAGCCAGCCGGAGGTTGCGACGGTCGGCTGGTCGGAGGCGGACGCGCGCTCGGCGCTCGGCGAGGTGGACGTCTACAAGACCGCGTTCAAGGCGCTGCGTCATACGCTGTCGGGACGCGACGAACGCACGTTCATGAAACTCGTGGTCGCGCGCGACAGCCAGCGCGTGGTGGGCGCGCACATGGTCGGGCGCGACGCGGCGGAAATCATCCAGGGCATCGCGATCGCGATTCGCGCCGGCGCGACGAAAGCGCAATTCGACGAAACGATCGGCATCCATCCGACTGCCGCGGAGGAATTCGTGACGCTGCGGCAGAAGGTGCCGGACGGCGCGTAAGCGGGTGCGTGGCGGGAGCGGGCAAGCTGAGTGTGTTCGCGATGTCGGGGTGCGGGCTGTATTGAACGGGCGCGGCCGGAGGGCGTTACGCCCTCCGGATGCCGGGGCGCCGGTTCGCGATTGCTTCATCACGCGGTTGCGCGATCACGTGCGCCCGTGATCGCGCTTCACGTCCTCACGTCCTCACGCAATCACGCAATCACGCAATCACGCAATCACGCAATCACGCGGGGCGACAGCAGATCCTTCAAACCGATCGCCGCATACATCTCGCGGCGCATCCGGTCCGCCACCGCGTTGACGACTTCCGCGCCGTCCTGCGACGGATCGACGTGCACGCGGAACGGCCGCTTGCCGAACGGCAGGTCCACCACCCGCACGATCTGCCGCGCGACTTCCGCCGGATCGGCATCGGCCGGCTCCAGGCCGCTCAACCCCTTCAGCGCCTGCTCGGCGACACCCGCATACGGCCCGGTCTCGTACGCGGCGGCCACGTCCCGATCGGCGGGCGTGCCCGCATGCGCGAAGTGGTTGGTGCCTTGCGTGAAGGCGCCGGGCACCATGATGGTGGTCTCGATGCCCCAGCGCGCGAGCTCGGTCGAATAGGACACCGCGAGCGCATCCATCGCGGCCTTCGCCGCGAAATACGGCGCGAGGAACGGCGGCGTGCCGCCCCGGGTGGACGACGAGCCGACCCACACCAGCAAGGCCCCGCCCTGTCCGCGCAGGTGCGGCAGCGCGGCGCGGTTGACCCGCTGCGCACCCAGCACGTTGACGTCGTATTGCTGGCTGAATTGCTCCGGCGTGAAGGCTTCCGCCGGGCCGAACACCATGTGGCCCGCGTTGTGCACGATCACGTCGAGCCGGCCCGCGTCGCGCAGGATGTGCGCGACGCCCGAGGCGGCGGAGGCGTCGGACTGGACGTCCAGTTCGACGGTGCGCAGATCGGCTTGCCGTTCGCGTGCCCACTGGGCGGCTTCGGCGACGCGCGGCGCGTTGCGCCCTTGCGTGTCGCGCATCGATGCATAGACGGTGTGGCCGGCGGCGGCCAGGGCGCGCGCGGTCATCA
This sequence comes from Burkholderia alba, assembly GCF_034721475.1. NCBI lineage: Bacteria > Pseudomonadati > Pseudomonadota > Betaproteobacteria > Burkholderiales > Burkholderiaceae > Burkholderia > Burkholderia alba. The sequence goes on from NZ_JAWJWL010000007.1 coordinate 161,025, forward strand.
GGCCGAAGCCCGACGACGCGCCGGTCACGAGGATGATTTGCCTGGACATGAGCGATCTCCTGAAAACGCGAAGGGGGCGGGCCGGCTCAGACGATGCCGCCGTTGGCCCGCAAGGTTTGCCCGTTGATCCATGCGCCGTCGGGGCCGGCGAGGAAGGCGACGGCGGCGGCGATATCCTCCGGCAGGCCGAGTCGTTCGAGCGGCGCCGCATGGGCCAGCCGGTCGACGAGTTCCTGCGGCTTGCCGTCGAGGAACAGCTTCGTCGCGGTCGGTCCGGGCGCGATCGCGTTGACGGTGATGCGCCGGCCGCGCAGTTCCTTCGCGAGGATGCTGGTCATCGCTTCGACCGCGGCCTTGGTCGCCGCGTACACCCCGTAGGTCGGCTGCAGCAGCGTCGTCACGCTCGACGACAGGTTGACGATGCGTCCGCCGTCGCGCAGGCGGCGCGACGCTTCGCGCAGCGTATTGAAGGTGCCCTTGAGGTTGACCGCGATCTGGCGGTCGAACTGCGTGTCGTCGCTGTCCGCGAGCGGGGCGAGCGCCATGATGCCGGCGTTGTTGACCAGCACGTCGATCCCGCCGAACGCCTCGGCGGCCGTATCGAACAGGCGGGTCACGGCGGCGGGGTCCGCGATGTCGGCACGGGCGGCGCACGCGCGTGCGCCGGCTGCCTCGATCCGGCGCACCAGCGCCTCGGCGGCGGTGTCGCTGCCGGCGTAGTTGACGATCACGGCGAAGCCGTCGTGCGCGAGGCGCGCCGCGATGGCGGCGCCGATGCCGCCCGCGGCGCCGGTAACGAGGGCGACCTTGGCGGTCGGTTCGTTGGCGTGGCTCATGGTGTGGGCTCCTGATGAACCGCTGGAGATCAGCGGGTTGATGCAACGATAGCTATTCACGTTGGAAAGATAATCGGGTATAAATCGGCATCATTATTCGAAATTCCGGACAATGGATCGCTTCGATGCCATGCGGGTGTTCGTCAGGATCGTCGAGTGCCGGAGCTTCACCCAGGCGGCGGACGATCTGGGGTTGCCGCGCTCGTCGGCGACCGACGCCGTCAAGGGGCTGGAGGCCCGCCTCGGCGTGCGGCTTCTGCAGCGGACGACGCGTCAGGTCAGTCCGACGCTCGACGGCGAGGCGTATTACCAGCGCTGCCTGCGCGTGATCGCGGAAGTCGAGGATGCGGACAGCGTGTTCGCGGGCGTCAAGCCGCGCGGGCTGCTGCATGTCGGCGTTCACGGCACGCTGGCGAGCCACTTCGTCGTGCCGGGGCTGCCCGCGTTCCTGGCCGAGTACCCGGATATCGAATTGCAGATCAGCGAAGGCGATCGCTACGTGGATCTGCTGCGCGAAGGCGTGGATTGCGTGCTGCGGGTCGGCAAGCTCGCCGACAGCGATCTCGTGGCGCGGCGGCTGACCACGCTGGACGAAATCACCTGTGCGTCGCCGGCCTATCTGGACCGTCACGGCATGCCCGAATCCGTCGATCGGCTGGACGGTCACCGGATGGTCGGTTTCCGGTCGTCGGCGACCGGGGCGGTATTGCCGCTGGAGTTCGTCGTGGACGGCAAGTCCCGCGAGGTGATGCTGCCGTCGACGGTGAGGGTCGCCGGCGCGGAGACCTACGCGGCCGCCGCGCGCGCGGGGCTCGGGCTGATCCAGGCGCCGCGCTACCGGCTGGAAGCGGATTTCCGGCGCGGCGCGCTGGTGCCGGTGCTGCCGGACTGTCGTCCGACGCCGATCCCGGTCTCGGTGCTGTATCCGCGCTCGAGGCATCTGTCGGCGCGGCTGCGGGTGTTCATCGACTGGCTGGCCGGGCGCTTCGGCGAGGAGCGCTGAACGCGGCGGGCGAGTGGCGCCCGCGCGCGGCCCGGCATGGCGATCGCGTTGCGTTGCCCGCGGGAAAGAACGGTGTCGCGCATCGCGCGGTACGCGCTGCGCGACAAGCGTCGGCATCAAGCGTCGGCATCAAGCGTCGGCATCAAGCGTCGGCATCAAGCGTCGGCATCAAGCGTCGGCATCAAGCGTCGCCGCACTATTCGTCACACAAAAAAAGCCGCGCGGCAAGGCTGCCCGCGCGGCCAATCTCGCTCGTGATGCGGGGGATGCCTAGGGCGTGTTCGCCGCGACCGAACTGCCGGCGCCGCGGCAATCCTGCTGGTACTTGGTCATCAAGCGCTGCTGCGCGCCGTCGATGTCGTCCGGATAGTTGTCGTCTTCGCCGGCCGCCGGGTTGTAGCCGACCGATTCGAGTTCGGACAGTTCGTTGATCAGCTGCGCATGCGTGATGGGGCCCTTGGTGTGGACGAACGGATAGTCCGTGCATTGCTGCGGGGTCAATTTCGGCGCAGCATGAGCCGTGGTGCCCAGCACCATCAGGAACGTACAGGCCAGTACGCGGGGGGTGAGTTTCATCGAGGGCTCCTTGGTGTCGGTCGTCCGGGCGAACGTGTCCGGGCGGTGGCGGGAAGTCCGGCCGGTGCGCGGCGCGGATCACGACTCGAAGGCTAGAGGAGCGGGGTTGTCGAAACGGCAGAGCGCAGATGAAACTTGTTTCATGCTCGCTCGCCCGATGGTTGCGCGCGCAGCTAAACATTCCTTCACGTCCGCGCTCGCGATCGGTTAGCCGCACGGGTATATCGTCGAGCCCGTCGATCGCGCCGTGCCCGGTGCGAATCCCGGGCCGCCCGACCGGCCGCGGCGTGGAAGGAGCGGATGATGAAGCGCAATACGATGACGGTCCTGATGACGGCCGCGCTGCTGGCGGCGCCCGCGCTGTCGGAGGCCAAGGTCCAGGGCTCGGGGCTGGCGATAGCCGATGCCGTTCTGCTGCATGCGAAAGTCGAGCGCGAGCACCGCGCGGAGGATCGCGCGCGCCGGACAAGCACGGCAACGCCGCACGCCGCGGAAGAGCCGCATCGCACGGACACCGCGGCACAAAGCACGTGACGGCGGCTCCTGCCGCGGCGATCGCGAACGCGCACGCCGTTCGCGATCGACGCGAGCATGGTTGCCGATGCGAACGGACTGACCGGATCCGCCGCCGCGGCGCGGTGCGACGGACGCGTTTGCGCTGAACGCCCCGTCGCCGCTTTCTTCATCCGACCCGCCATACCGGGCGCGCGCCGCCCGGGTTCGACGCACCGCCGCGCGGCCGGCGTCGAATGCCCGCCTCCAGGCCGTCCCGGCCGCTCCGCTTCTTAAATTTTTTTTAATGAAACCGATATGCGAGCGCCACGTGCGCGCGTGTAGTCTGCGTACGACCGTTGCGCCACGAGCGTGCGGTCTCTCCCAGGACGCAAGCTGTCACGCGCTGAAAGCACGAGCCGAATATGGCAACATGGATGCCCTTGAATAGCCAGCCGCGTGGGCCGCACACGGTGGCCGAACGTAGTGCGGCGCGCGGAACGACGATGTCGCGAGTGCTCACGATAGAAGACGATGAAATCACCGCGAATGAAATCGTCGGCGAATTGAAAAGTCGCGGTTTCACCGTCGAATGGGTGTCGAACGGCCGGGACGGCATGGCGCGCGCGATCAGCGACGAATACGACGTCATCACGCTCGACCGGATGCTGCCCGGTGTCGACGGCCTCACGATCCTGATGACGATGCGCAGCATCGGGATTCGCACGCCGGTACTGATGCTGAGCGCGCTCGGCGACGTCGACGAGCGCGTGCGCGGTCTGCGCGCGGGCGGCGACGACTACCTGACGAAACCGTTCGACCCCGAGGAAATGGCCGCGCGCCTCGAAGTGCTGCTGCGGCGCAGTCGGGCTTCTCCCGCGCAATCCGAGACGAGCCTGAGCGTCGGCCCGCTGACGCTCGATCTGATCTCCCGCAAGGTCTACCGCAACGGCGACGAGATCGCGCTGCTGCCGACCGAGTACCGCGTACTCGAATTCATGATGCGCCACGCGGGCCAGACCATCACCCGCACGATGCTGTTCGAGGCGGTGTGGGGCTATCACTTCGACCCCGGCACCAACCTGATCGATGTCCACATGGGACGCCTGCGCAAGAAAATCGAGCCGCCCGACGCGAAGCCGATGATTCAGACCGTGCGCGGGGCGGGCTACATCCTTTCGTGAGCACCCCCTCCTTGACTGACTCTTCGAGCCAGGCGCAACCCGCGCCGGCGCTCGACCACGTCGCGGCTGATCGCCGTCTACGCGGTCACTTTCTCGGTATCGGTGATGCTGCTGCTCGGCTTCATCGCGACGGCGATCACGCACGACATGGAGCGCGAGACCGACGTCGTGATCGAATGGCAGATGATCTACTTCGATTCGATGCCGCATACCGAGCTGGCCGACGCGATTCATCGCCGGCTGGAGCACGAGCGCATGCATACCAACTACTACGGCCTGTTCACGGCGGACGGCCGGCATATCGCGGGCGACGTGATGGAGTTCCCGCCGGAGCTCAAAACCGACCGCAGCGGCATGACGCTCAACCACACGCTGAAGATCTCCAGCGGCCAGGTCGCGCCGATCGTGCGCGCGATGGCGGCGCAGCGCTTCGGCGGCGAAAAGCTCGTGCTCGCGCGCGATCTGACCCACATCCTGCGGATCCGCGAGTCGATCATCAACGCGCTGGTGGGCGGCGGCCTCTTCTGCTTCGCGGCCGGCATCGCCGGCGGGTTAGCGCTGAGCATCCGGCAGATGCGCCGGCTGAAGGCGATCCGGCAAGTCACGCAGCGCATCGCGCAGGGCGACCTGGGGCAGCGCCTGCCCATCGGCGGGCGCGACGAGATCGACATGCTGTCGCATCTCGTCAATCACATGCTCGCCGAAGTGGAGCGCCTGATGAACGAAGTCAAGGGCGTCTGCGACGGCATCGCGCACGATCTGCGCACACCGCTCGCGCATGTGCACACGCTGCTCGCGCACGCGGCGGAGCGGGCCGCGACGCTCGACGACGTGGCGCTCACGAGCCTGGTCGACCGCGCGCGGGCGGAGACCGACGCATTGCTCGGACGCTTCCGCGCGATGCTGCGCATTTCGGAAATCGGCACGCTGCAGCGGCGCGGCGGGTTCGCCGAGGTGGAACTGCAGGCGCTGGTCAACGATGTCGGCCAGCTGTTCGAACCGCTCGCCGACAGCCGCGCGATCCAATTCGTCGTGCGCACCGACGCGGTCGGCACGATCCACGGCGATCGCGCGTTGCTGTTCGAGGCGCTCAGCAACCTGCTCGACAACGCGTTGAAGTACACCACCGAGGGCGGCGTCGTGCGTCTCGATCTGCGGCAGACGCCGTATGGTCCGCAGATCGACGTCGTCGACAACGGCCCGGGCATCGCGCCGGAGGAGCGCGACGCGGTGTTGCGCCACCGCTACCGCAGCGAACGAACCGGACATCTGGCGGGCTCGGGGCTCGGCCTGAGCATCGTATCGGCGGTGATCCACGTGCACGATTTCTCGCTGCGGATCGACAGCGCGAACCCCGGCACCTGCGTGACGATCGAGTGCTGGTCGAGGACGCTCGCGTGACGGGCGCCGCCGTTTCCCGCGCGGCGGATCGTTGATGCGGATCCTGTTCGTCACGGCGCCCCATCCCGAAGCCGCGTGGCTGTACAAGGCCCTGCAGGAGAGCGGCCACAGCCTGCAGCGCGCCGACGATCTGCGCGACGGCGCTTTCCTCTCCGGCCAGGAACACTTCGATACCATCGTCGCGATGGCCTTCGATCCGGCCGGCTATCCCGCGCTGTTCACCGCGCTGCCGTCGTTCACGATGCGCGGCGGCGGCGCGGCGCTCGTCGTCGTGCTCGGCCATGCGAGCGCGCAGGATCGGGTCGGCGCGCTGCGCGCGGGCGCCGATGCGTGCTTTGGCCAGCCCTATTCGTTCATCGAAATGCACGAGCGCATCCAGGCGCTGCAGCGCACGGCCGGCGCGCGCGCGGCCCCTCACGTGCCGAGCGCGAGCGGGTTGACGCTCGATGCGCTGACGCGCGAACTGGTCGAGGGCGAGCGGCGGCTCGCGGTCACGCGGCGCGAGTACCTGCTGCTCGAATGCCTGATGCGCCAGGCCAACGCGCCCGTGCCGCGCGATCAGCTGATTCGCTATGCGTGGCAAGACCAGGAGGACGTCGATCCGTCGAGCGTGAACCTCGTCGTATCGCGCTTGCGCCGCAAGCTGGTTCGATTCGTCCCCGACGTCCGCATCGAAACGGTCAGCCGCTACGGCTATCAGATCACCATCGCGCCGCGCTGACGCGCGACGCGGCTCCCGACCCTTTCCAGTCTTGCCGACGACGGTATTCCGGCGGTCGGCGGCGCACGCCGTCAATATCCTTCACGTGATTTCCCAACACTAAAAGTGAAAGACTGAATTGCAAGTGCGGCTTGATTTTGCGTCGATATATTGGCGGCCACGCAATCGACAAGAACAGGATTGCGAACGATTCGTTCACGATGAAAAAGGACCACCGACAATGAACAAGCTTTTCGGATTGAACCGGGCGATCGCCGCGCTGCTGTGCGTCGGCGCGGCCGGAGCGGCACATGCGCAAAGCAGCGTGACGCTGTACGGCGTGCTGGATACCGGTATCGACTACGCGAGCAACGTGAACGACCAGCATCTGTGGCAGATGGCCAGCGGCGTGAGCGCGGGCAGCCGCTGGGGCCTGCGCGGCAAGGAGGATCTGGGCGGCGGTCTGGCGGCGGTATTCGATCTCGAAAGCGGCTTCAACTCGACCAACGGCAACCTCGGCAGCGGCCTCGCGTTCTCGCGCAATGCGTACGTCGGACTCGCGAGCCACGCATACGGCACGGTGACCTTCGGCCGCCAGTGGGATCCGATCGTCGACCTGATCGAGCCGTATTCGCTGAACGACGCCTACGGCGGCTGGTACTTCTCGCACCCGAACGACATGGACAATCTCGACAACGGGTTCGCGGTCAGCAATGCGGTGAAGTACACGAGCCCGACCATCGGAGGTTTCACGGGCGAAGCGCTGTATTCGTTCGGCGGACAGGCCGGGCAGTTCTCGAACAACGCGGCCTACAGCGCGGCCGCGTCGTACACCAACGGACCGTTCTCGGCCGGTGTCGGCTATCTGCGGGTGAACGATCCGCAGCAATCGATCCAGAGCTATCAGAACAGCGCCGGCTATACCAATGCGGTGTACGGCACCTATCTCGAGCGCGCGCGCAGCCAGGGTATTTTCGCGGCGGGGGCGTCGTATCAGCTCGGCGCGTTCAAGCTGATGGGCAACTTCACCGATGTCGACTTTCAGCAAGGCGACGACGGACAGGACGTGAAGTTCCAGAACTATGAACTCGCCGGCACGTTCGCGGCGACGAGCCAGCTCAATTTCGGCGCGGGCTTTACCTATACCGAAGGCCGCGATCACGCGACCGAACAAGAGCCGAAGTATCAGCAGGTCAACCTGAGCGCCGAGTACGAACTGTCGAAGCGCACGGCGGTTTATGCGCTGGCGATCTACCAGCATGCGACGGGCGGTGCGCTCGCGCAGATCGCCGGTTTCGATCCGTCGTCGAACGGCAAGCAGATGGTCGGGCGTGTGGGTATCCGTCACACGTTCTGACGCTCGGCCGGCCGGAGACGAAACAGGCACGCCGCCCTGAGGGGCGGCGTGCCTGCGGCGTTGACGCGTCGAACGCTACGAACCGAAAAACACGTTGCAGAAGTCGGGCGGCCCGACGCAATCGCCGGGGCCGTTCGGGCGGGCGGTAGCGCAGCCGGACAGCAGTGCGCCGGCCGCAAGGCCCGCGAGGGCGAGCCGCGCGAGGCGCTTGAGGAGGGTGTGATTCTTCATCGGACGGGGAGAGGGAAACGGGCGCGTGGCAGGTGCGATGCGCCGGATGGATCGGCGTGCGGAGCATCCGCTGCGCTGCGCGCTCAGGCGTGCAGCCGGCGGTTGCCGGCGCGGCAGACGCGCCGGCGGGCCGGAGAAGGATGACGTCCGGCGCGCATCAGTGCGCGTAGAGCGTCGAGTTCAGATACGCGAGCTGACCGTCCTTTTCGGCATGCACCAACTCCTGATAAACCTGCGCGCGCGTTTTCTCCTGCATCGCCTGCCCGTACGGCGGCACCCATGCGCCGGCCTGCGCCAGCGACGATCCGCCGGACATGCCGGGCGACGACAGCGACGCAACCTGCTGCGTCGACGACGCGTTCGTCTGAGCGAAGGCGGGAACGGCGGCCGCGGCGCACACGGCGGCGATGGCGATCATCAGTGCTTTCATCTTCGTTATCCTCACAATATCGGGTTGATGTGCCGAAGCGGCGGGCATTGACGCATGCGCACCTCGGTTGAAGGGAAGCATAGTCAACCCGGTATGGCGGATCGGTAGTGGTCGGATGAAAAGAAATTTACCCGCCGGCGAGCGTGCCGGCGCCGTGCGGAAAGCATCTGAACGAACCGCATCCCGAGCATGAAAAAAGCTTCATGAAACAGGCCGTTTCGATCACCTGAGTGTCACTCGCGTTGCCTAAATTCCGGCTATCGCATCACGGGCCGACCCAAACTCCGGCAACCGCCGGAACGGATTGGCCGATGCGTGAACCACCGACTACTTTTTCCGGAACGAAACATGGCAAAGACATGGGCAATCACGCTGCTGACGCTGGCAGGCACCTTCGCAACCGCCGCGCACGCGCAGAGCAGCGTGACGCTGTACGGCACGCTCGACACCGGCATCGATTACGTGAGCAACCAGAAGGGCGCGGGCGGCGCGGGGCACGGCAACTGGATGATGGAAAGCGGCAACGTGAGCACCAACCGCTGGGGGCTGCGCGGCACCGAGGATCTGGGGGGCGGGTTGAGCGCGGTGTTCGATCTGGAGAACGGCTTCAACATCGATAACGGCAAGCTCGGCAACGGCGGCGACGAGTTCGGCCGCCAGGCATGGGTCGGTCTCGCCAGCCGGCAATGGGGCACGCTCACGATGGGCCGCCAGTACGACTTTCTCGTCGACTTCGTCGCGCCGCTGTCCGCGACCGGCTCCGGATTCGGCGGCAACATCGCCGATCATCCGTTCGACAACGACAACCTGAACAACGACATGCGGATGAACAACGCGGTGAAGTTCCGCAGCGCGAGCTACGGCGGCGTCACGTTCGGCGGCGCGTACGCGTTCAGCAACGCGGCGGGCGGGTTCAGCGACAACAATGCATTCAGCGTCGGCGCCGCGTGGGCGGGCGGCCCGGTCGATCTCGCGCTCGCCTATCTGCAATCGAGCCAACCGGGCGGCGTGAACGCGCCGCAGAACGCGGGGGGCGCGCTCAGCAGCACCGACGGCGACGCGATCATGACGGGCGCGCGGCAGCGCACGCTCGGCGCGGCCGGCCGCTATGCGTTCGGCGCCGCGACGGTGGGCCTCGTGTTCACGCGCACGATGCTCGACGATCCGCGCCAGATCGCGCAGGGCGGCGCGTACGCGCCGCTCGCCGGCCAACTGCTGACGTTCAACAACTATGAGGTGAATGCGCGCTATGCGATCACGCCGATGTTGTCGGTGGGCGGGGCGTACACGTTCACCGACGGGCGCTTCGAGACGGCGGGCGCGAGCGTGTCGCCGAAGTGGAATCAGTTCATGCTGCAGGCCGACTACGCGCTGTCGCGCCGCACCGATCTGTACCTGGAGGGTGTGTACCAGCGCGTGAGCGGCGCGGACGGCATCGCGGTGCTCGGCAACGCGTCGGTCTACTCGCTCGCGCCGTCGTCGAACAACCGGCAGGCGATCGTCGCGGCGGGCGTGCGGCATCGCTTCTGATGTCCGCTCGAGTATCGGACGGACCGTGTTGCGCCGACACGCCGCCGGTTGTCCGGCGGCGTGTTTTTCATCGGACGGGGGATGGCTTCCGGAGCGGAGCCGGCACGCACGCTCGGCGCGCGCCGTTCACCGTCGTGACGAGCGCCGGCGTCAGCCCGCGTGCGGCCCGGCGTTCGCCGCGATCGCCGGTCGTGCCGCCCGTGCCGGGTCGGGCGGCGTGCCGCCGTCCTTTGCCGACCAGCCGCCGCCGAGCGCTTCGATCAGGCCGACCGAGGCGAGCCGGCGTCGCGTGTCGAGGTTGAGCGCGTCGATCTCGGTGTTGAGCTCGGTGGTCTGCGCGGTCACCACCTCGAGATAGCTGACCACGCCGTCGCGGTACTGCGACATCGACAGCTGCAGCGTGCGGCGCGCGGCGGCCAGCGCCGAATCCTCGCGCGCCGCTTCGTCGCCGAGATGGTGGAGCAGCGCGAGATTGTCCTCGACCTGCTGGAACGCTTGCAGCACCACGGACTTGTAATGCGCGCCGTTCTCCGCGAGCTGCGCCCGCGCCGCTTGCGTGACGGCTTCGCGGCGGCCGCCGTCGAACAGGGTCATCACGAGGCTCGGACCGATCGACCAGATCTCGTTCGGCGCGACGAGCCACGGCGACAGCGTGTCGCTCTGATAGCCGCCGTCGAGGCCGAGCGAGAGATCCGGGAAGAACGCCGCGCGCGCGACCCCGATCTTCGCGTTCGCGGCCGCGACGCGCCGCTCGGCCGCCGCGATGTCGGGCCGCCGCTGCAGCAGCGCGGCGGGGATGCCGGCGGGAATCGACGGCAGGTACGCGGCGTCGAGCGACGGCGGCAGCGAGAACGACGACGCGGGCACGCCGGTGAGCGTCGCGATCGCGTGTTCGTAGAGCGCGCGGCGGGCCCGCACGTCTTCGGCGGCCGCCCGCGCCGAGTCCAGCTGGGTCTGCGCGCGTGACACGTCGAGATCGGACGCGATGCCGCCCGCGTGCCGGCTCATCGTCAGCTCGAGCGCGCGCTGATACGTGCTGATGGTGTCGGCGAGCAGCTTCTGCTGCTCGTCGAGACCGCGCGCGTTGAAGTACGCGTCGGCGAGGCTCGCCTGCAGACTCAGGCGCACCGATGCGAGATCGCCGGCGCTGGCCTGCAGGTCGGCGCGGCCGGCGGCCACTTCGTTGCGCACCTTGCCCCACAGATCGAGGTCGTAGCTGGCGCCGAGCTGCAACGTATTCGCGCCGTAGACGTTCGGCTGGTCCGAACCGCGCAGCGGGCGGCGCTCGGACTGGCGGTTCGACGACACGCCGGCGCCGGCGCCGAGCGTCGGAAAGAAGCCGGCGCGCGCTTCGTCGAGATACGCGCCGGCCTCGTCGTGCCGCGCGACGGCTGCCGCGACGTCCGGATTCGCGCGCGCGACCTGCAGTTCGAGCGCATCGAGTGCCGTATCGCGATACACCGTCCACCACGCGTCGCGCGGGAACCGATCGGCGGGGCTTGCCTGCTGCCATGCGCCGGCTTCCTTGAAGGCCGTCGGAATCGCCGTCGCGGGCACGTGATAGGTCGGCGCGAACGAGCACCCCGTCACGAGCGCGACGCCCGCGAGTGCGGCATAGAGACGGCGCTCACCCATGGGCATGCTCCCGGTTGTCCGACGCGAGCGCGCCGCCGCCGGGGGCGCGAGGCGCGGCGAGCCGGACCGGATCGCCGCTCGCGAGCGAGTCCGGCGGATTGTCGATGACCCGGTCGCCGGGCGCGAGACCCGATGCGATCACGACCTGCGTGCCGAGATCGGTGCCGATCGTCACCGGTTTGAGCTGCGCGTGCTGGTGCGGATCGACCACCGCCACTTGCAGGCCGTTCTGCCGGAAGATCAGCGAGCTGGCCGGGATCAGCAGCGCGTTCGCATCGGTCGGCATCGCGAAATGCACTTCGGTGTATTCGCCGGGGATCAGCTGGCCCGAGCGGTTGTCGACCATCAGCTGCACCAGCAGCGTGCCGGACGACGGCGTGATCGCGTCGTCGGTGTCGACGAGCTTCGCGTCGAAGCTCATGCCGGGATGCTCGGGCACGGTCAGCGTCGCCGTCATGCCGGGACGGATCGCGGCGGCCTCGCTTTGCGGCACGCTCACGTAGACGCGCAGCCGGCGTGCGTCGGACACGGCGAACAGCTCCGGTCCGCTGCCGCTGCCGGCGTCGATGAGCGCGCCGATGTCGGTCTTGCGCGCCGTGACGACGCCGTCGAACGGGGCGGTGATGCGCTTGAACGATTCCAGCGCCTCGAGGCGCTTCACGTTCGCCTCGTTGGCGGCGACGGTCGCCTGTTTGGCCACCAGGTCGCTGGTCTTCTCGTCGGCGGCCTGCTGCGAGACGGAGTCCTGCCGCAGCATCTTGGTCCAGCGCATTGCGGTGGTCTCGGCGAGCTTCTCGTTGGCGATCGAGTTCTGCAGGTCGGCCCGCGCCTGCAGCAGCTGCTGGTCGAGATCGGGCGTGTCGATCAGGCCGAGCAGCTGGCCGGCCTTCACGGGGGTGCCGATATCGGCGTACCACGCATGCAGGTAGCCGGACACGCGCGCATAGATGGGCGCGTTGACGAGCGCGGAGAGCCGGCCGGGCAGCACCATGCGTTGCGTCGCGCCGTCGCGGCCGGGCGGATACGCGACGACGGTCGGGATCGCCTGTTCGGCGGACCAGACCGTGGCTTCCTGCTTCGCGTGCACCCGGCCGGAAATGCCGGCGACGACGATGCCCGCCGCCGCGAGCAGCGCGACGAGGCCGGCGAGCCGCAGGTGACGCAGCCGCGCCGGGGGATGGATATCGATCTCAGTGGACATGGGTGACTCCGGATTCGGAAGGGGAAAGATCGGAAGGCGCGGGGTGCCGCCGGCCGTCGCGCCGATGGACGAGGCTGAACACGACGGGGACGAACAGCAGCGTGGCGAAGGTCGCGCAGAGCAGGCCGCCGATCACCGCGCGGCCGAGCGGCGCGTTCTGTTCGCCGCCGTCGCCGAGGCCGAGCGCCATGGGCGCCATCCCGATGATCATCGCGAGGGCCGTCATCAGCACCGGCCGGAAGCGCGTGAAGCCGGCTTCCATCGCGGCGACGAGCGCGTCGCCGGTCGCCGCGAGGCGGTCCCGGGCGAAGCTCACCACCAGAATGCTGTTGGCGGTCGCGACGCCCATGCAGAGGATCGCGCCGGTCAGCGCGGGCACCGACAGCGGCGTGTGCGTCGTGAACAGCATCCAGACGATGCCCGCCAGCGCGGCGGGCAGTGCGGTCACGATCACGAACGCGTCGGCCCACGAATGGAAGTTGACGACGATCAGCAGGTAGATCAGCACGACCGCGCCGAGCAGCCCGAACAGCAGCCCCGAGAACGCGCTGTTCATCGTCTGCACCTGACCGCGGACCGTCACCACCGAGCCCTTCGGCAGATCCCGGGCGGTGGCGTGCACGATCCGGTCGATGCGTGACGCGACCGCGCCGAGATCCTGCCCCTGCGTCGTCGCGTAGATGTCGAACAGCGGCTTGATGTCGTAGTGGGACACGATCGCGTCGCCGACGCCGCGCGTGATCGTCGCGATCGCGCCGAGCACCTGCGCGTTGCCGCCCGCGCCCGTCACCGGCAGGTTCTTCAGATCGGACAGCGACGTCATCCGGTACTGCGGCGTCTGCGCGACGATCGGATAGGACACGCCGCTGTTCGGGTTGAGCCAGAACGTCGGCGCGACCTGGCCGGTGCCGGACAGGCTCGCGACCACCGAGTTGGTGACGTCGCGCTCGGTGATGCCCAGCTCGTCCGCGCGCGAGCGGTCGACGGCGATCGTGAATTGCGGATAGGTGGCGGCCTGCTGGATGCGCGCGTCCGCGATGCCCGCGACGAGGCGCACTTTGCGCAGCAGTTCGGTCGCATAGCGCTGGTTCGCCGCCTGGTTGGGGCCGGCGACCTGCACGTCGATCGGCGCGGGCGAGCCGAAGTTCAGAATCTGGCTGACGATGTCCGCCGGCAGGAACGAAAACGTCGTGCCGGGAAACGCGCGCGGCAGCGCTTCGCGCAGCCGCCGCACGTAGCGCGCGGTCGGACCGTGATGCGCGTCGAGCGAGATCATGATGTCGCCGTCCTCCGGCCCGATCGTGCCGCTGTTGTTGTAGGTCAGGTTGATCCCGCTGTGCGGCAGCCCGATGTTGTCGACGATGTTCGCGAGCTGGTTCGGCGGAATCACGCCGCGCACCGCGTTCTCGATGTGATCGAACGCGTCGGCGGTGCCCTCGATGCGCGTGCCGACCGGCATGCGCACGTGGATCGTTATTTGCCCGGCATCGATATCGGGGAAGAAGTTGCGGCCGAGCCAGGGCGTGAGCAGGAAGGATGCCGCGATCGCGACGAGAAAGCCCGCGATGAAGCGCTTGCGATGCGTGAGCGCGAGACCGAGCACGATCCGGTAGCGGGCGCGGAAGCGCTCGAAGCGGCGCTCGAAGCCGCGCTGCAGGCGTACCAGCGGGTTGCGCGACGGCGTCCGGTGCGCATGGGCGCCGTGCGTCGTCGCCATGATCGCCGCCAGTTCGCCGGATGCGTGCCCGCCCGACGCGTGCGGCTTCAGCAGGTATTGCGCCATCATCGGCACGAAGGTGCGCGACAGGATGAACGACGCGACCATCGCGAAGATCACCGCTTCGGCCATCGGCACGAACAGGAAGCGCGCGATGCCGTCGAGCTGCAGCATCGGCACGAACACGATGCAGATGCAGAGCAGCGACACGAACGCGGGCATCACGATCTGCGCCGCGCCGTCCATGATCGCGTGCCGGACGTCCTTGCCCTGCTCGAGATGCCAGTTGATGTTCTCGATCGTCACCGTTGCGTCGTCGACGAGAATCCCGACCGCGAGCGCGAGACCGCCGAGCGTCATCACGTTGAGGGTTTCGCCGAGCGCGGCCAGGCCGGCGATCGCCGCCAGCACCGCGAGCGGGATCGACGCGGCGATGATCAGCGTCGAGCGCCAGCTGCCGAGGAACAGCAGGATCATCGCGGATGTCAGCGCGGCCGCGATGATGCCCTCGCGGGCCACGCCGCTCACCGCGCCCGTCACGAAGGTCGACTGGTCGCCCATCGTGACGAGCTTGAGGCCGGGCGGCAGGGTCTCCTCGATCAGCGGCAGTTTGGCCTTCACGCCGGAGATGATCGCGAGCGTCGACGCCGAACCGTTCTTCAGGATGCTCATCAGCACCGCGCGATGGCCGTCGACGCGCACGATGTTCGGCTGCGGCGGATAGCCGTCGCGGACGTGCGCGACGTCGCGCATGGCGATCAGCGTGCCGTCGACCGATTTGATCGGCAGCGCGTTCAGCTCGTCGATCGCGGCCGGGCTGTTGTTCAGCTTGATGTTGTATTCGAAGCGGCCGATCTTCTGGGTGCCGGCGGGGATGATCTGGTTCTGCTGCGCGAGCGCGTTCGCGACGTCCTGCGCGGACAGCTTGCGCGCCTGCAGCGCCTGCGGATCGAGGTCGATCTGCACTTCGCGCGTCTTGCCGCCGTACGGCGTCGGGATCGCCACGCCGGGCACGCTCAGCAGCTGCGGGCGGATGAAGTTCTCGGCGTAGTCCTCGAGCTTCTGCTCGTCCAGGGTGTCGCTGGTCAGCGCGATCTGCAGCACCGGCACGGTCGACGCGTTGTAGTTCAGGATCTGCGGCGGCGTGATGCCGGGCGGCATCTGCTTGAGCACCGTCTGCGAGATCGACGTGACTTGCGCGGTGGCCGTGCGGATGTCGACGGTCGGCTGGAAGAAGATCTTCACGATGCCGTAGCCGCGGAACGATTGCGACTCGATGTGCTGGATGTCGTTGACCGTCGTGCCGAGCGTGCGCTCGTAGTAGGTGACGATGCGGCCCGACATGTCGTCGGGCTGCAGGCCCGAGTAATTCCAGATCACGCTGATGACGGGAATGCGGATGTCCGGAAAGATGTCCGTCGGCGTGCGCAGCGCGGCGAGCGGGCCGATCAGCAGGATCAGCAACGCCAGCACGATAAAGGTGTAGGGCCGGATTAAGGCGAGCCGGACTATTTTCAGCATGAGGCGCTGCTCCGTTCAATGGCGTCGATGAAGGCGCGGACTCGCATGGAGCAGGGAAAACACCGACATGCGGCCGACGTGTGCATTCTGGGGAGCGGGGCCTAACAGCCGGCAGCTAAAAAGATGAAACAAGTTTTAGGCGGGCGGCGCGCGGCGCGCCCGCCCGATCGACCGGTCAGCCGAGCATGTAGCCCGAGCCGCGGATGGTGCGGATCAGCGGCGCTTCGCCGGGCTGGTTGACCTTCTTGCGCAGGCGTCCGACGTGAACGTCGATCAGGTTGGTGCCGGGATCGAAGCGGCAGCCCCACACCGCCTCGAAGATCATCGTGCGGGTGAGCACCCGGCCCGCGTGGCGCATCATGAATTCGAGCACGCGGAATTCGGTCGGCAGCAGCGCCAGCTCGCTCGCGCGATGCATGACCTTGCGGCGCACGAGATCGAGTTCGAGCGCGCCCGCGCGCAGCACGGTCTCGACCTTCGCGTGACGCGGGCGGCGGCGCATCAGCACCTCGATGCGGGCGGACATCTCGTCGAGCGAGAACGGCTTGATCAGATAGTCGTCGCCGCCCGCGCGCAACCCCTGGATGCGTTGGTCGACGTCGGACATCGAGCTCATCACGAGCACCGGCGTTTCCATGCCCACGCCGCGCATCGTCGCGACGATCGTGAGCCCGTCGAGGTCGGGCAGCACCCGGTCGAGCGTCACCACGTCGTACTCGCCGATCATCGCCCGGGCCATGCCCTCGCGGCCGGTGCGCGCGACGTCGACGGTATGGCCGCAGGCGCGCAGCGCGTGCGCGATGTTGTGCGCGATCAGCGCATCGTCTTCGATCGTCAGTATTTTCGGCATGATGTGTCGGCGGACGTCCCGGCGTTCACGCGACGGCCAGCAGCGGCGCGGCGCGGTCGGGCATCCGGTACTGGCCGACCGCGAAGTCGATGAAGCTGCGCACCTTCATCGACAGGTAATTGCGCCCGGGATACAGGATCGATACGCGGCGCGGTCCGCCGTTGACTTCGTACTGCTCGAGCACGGGCACGAGCGCGCCGTGCTCGATGTCCTCGATGACGAGCGGCAGCGGCAGCTGCGCGATGCCCATGTGATTGAGCGCGGCGATCCGCACCATGCCGCTGCCCGTCGACGTGAGCGCGCTGCCGGTATAGACCCGGTAGGTGCCGTCGGCGTCCGCGAATTCCCAGGTGCGCGACGAGCCGTCCGACACCGTCAGCAGGCTGTGCTCGCCGAGCGCGCCCGGATCGGGCGGCGTGCCGTGACGGGCCAGATAGACAGGCGACGCGACCGTCAGTTCGCTGATGGTCGTCAGCGCCCGGCTCACCAGTGTCGAGTTGGCGAGCCGCCGGTCGTCGGAGAAACACACGTCGTAGCCGCCTTCCACCATGTCGATGTGCGTGTCGAAGGTCGTGATGTCGAAGCCCACGCGCGGATGCAGCGCGCGATACGCGGCGAGCAGCGTGCCGAGCCCGGAACTGGCGAAGCTCATCGATGCGGCGATGCGCAGCGTGCCGCGCGGATCGCGGGTCGCCTGCACGAGATTCGATTCCATCTCGTCGAGTTTCTCGATGATCGTGCGGCAGCCGTCCAGGTACTCCTTGCCCGCCTCGGTGAGCGACAGGCTGCGGGTCGTGCGGTTCAGCAGCCGCATGTTCAGATGGGCTTCGAGCATGCCGACGCTGCGCGTGACGGCGGCGGCCGACATGCCGAGCTGCCGCGCGGCGAGATTGAAACTGGCCAGATCGACCACGCGCGTGAAGACGCGCATCGCTTGAAGCTGGTTCATGGTCATACGCCAGGAAGAAGGGACGCGTACATCATCGGCGACGGCGAATGAAGCGCAGCCGCTGTGTTGATTAAGGTTTTTTTAAGTTGATGCGACGTTCATGAATGTCGCTGGCGCGCGGCGGCGATGCGCGGCGACGTGGGCGGGCGCATGAGGCGGCATGCCGGACGTCGCAATAATGCGGTGCGATTCGCGTGGATTCGGCGGGAATCCTCGCGAGCTCGCGGCCTGGCGACCGCATTCGGACGATCGGGTTGCCGCGTTGCGGGGCGGCTACAGCCGTGCGTCGTCGATCGGACTCGCAGCGGGCGATCGCTGCGCGCCGCGTCATGCGGCACAAGCGTTCTCGCCTTTCGACGAATCGTTCTTGCGTGTTTTGAAACCTGGAATTGCCGTTTTTATCGTCGTGCGCCGCGCGCGCGTTCCTACACTCGTGCCGCTGATGCCGCTTGCGCAGGCCGCACGACGGCGTCGGACCCAGTCATCAATAACGGAGCACAACGATGAAGAAACTGGTTTTGATCGCCGGCGTGTCCGCGCTGTTCGCGGGCGCGGCCCACGCGCAGAGCAGCGTGACGCTCTACGGCGTGCTGGACGCGGGCCTTGTCTATGGCAACAACACGCGCTCGGCGAACGGTTCGCAATCCGGACCGACCTATGACGCGAGCAGCAGCGCGGTCAGCAATACGCTGTTCGGCCTGAGAGGCAGCGAGGATCTCGGCGGCGGCCTGCATGCGATTTTCAAGCTGGAGAGCGGCTTCAATCTGCAGAACGGCGGCCTGAACCAGTCCAGCGAGATCTTCGGCCGGCAGGCGTGGGTCGGGCTGCAAAGCGCGCAGTACGGCACGCTGACGCTCGGCAAGCAATACGATTCCGTCGTCGATTACCTGGGGCCGCTGTCGTCGACCGGTACGCAGTTCGGCGGCAACCTGGCCGCGCATCCGTTCGACAACGACAACCTGAACGGCGGATTCGGCATCAACAACGCGGTGAAATTCCAGAGCGCGAACTACGCGGGCTTCCAGGCGGGCGGCCTGTACGGGCTCTCGAACGCGGCCGGCGGGTTTGCCGACAACCGCGCGTACAGCATCGGCGCATCGTATGCGAACGGGCCGCTGAACCTCGCGGCCGCGTACCTGCAGATCGACAACCCGGGCGGGGTCGGCACGAATCCGGCGGGCGCGGTGAGCAGCGCGGACGGCACCGCGACGTTCCTCGGCCAGCGGCAGCGCGTGTTCGGCGCGGGCGGCGGCTACGCGTTCGGTCCGGCCACCGTCGGGTTCGTGTGGACGCACACGAAGGTCGACGGGCTGACCGGGCTCGATGCCGGCGGCACCTATGCGGCGCTGAACGGCAACAGCTTGCGCTTCGACAACTACGAGGTGAATGCGCGCTACTTCCTGACGCCGATGCTGAGCGTCGCCGGTGCTTATACGTTTACCGACGGCAAACTCGATACGTCGTCGGGCAGCGCGAAACCGAAGTACCACACGGTCTCGCTGCAGGGCGACTACGCGCTCAGCAAGCGCACCGATGTGTACATGGAGGGCGTGTATCGGCAAGTGTCGGGCGGCGACGGCACCTTGCTCGGCAGCGCGCAGATCAATACGCTCGATGCGTCGACGACCAACCGGCAACTGGCGGTGGCGGTCGGGATGCGGCATCGGTTCTGAGTCGAGCGGATACGGGCCGCCGCGCCGGGCGGCCTGTTTGCGCATCGTTGTCGCATCGGCTTAGGCGGGGCAGGCGCAGGGCGGACCGCGAGAGGCGGGGAGCGCCGCGGCGTGCGCGAGGCTATACGCGAAACCGCAGGGTCGGGCATGGCCGGACCCGATGCGATCGACGGGCAACCGCGGTCGCGACCGGCGCCGCGAGGGCGCGGCGCGTCAGTTCGGCAGGCTTGCCGTTTCTACCTCGGCTTCCAGATGCCGGGCGAGACACGCATGCAGCCGCTTGAGGCTATGCGGGGGCAGGGCGAAGCCTGCCCACCCGAGGCCCGTATGGCGCATGAACAGCACGGCGCCGCCATAGAGCGGGTGTTTCTCGGTGTACCAGCACGGGTCCATTTCCATCACGTACTGCCCGGTGCGCGACGGCACGTCGGGAATCGGCGGCTGCATCGACGCGCGCAGCAGGCTCAGATACTGGATCACGGCGTCGACGTCTTCCGGGTCCAGCAGCACCGACGACTGGTCGATCGACACCACCACCGCCTGCTTGCCGTACTCGTTGATCTTCTCGATGCTCATGGGACGTGTCATGTCTCGCCTCCTCGTCGATCGCGCGATGCTGGCGATTATGGCGGGAGGGGCCGCCGCGAAGCCTGAAAGAACGCCATCGCAAGATGAAACTTTGTTTAAGCGGAGAAGGGGGCTCGCGGATCGGTGGGGAGCAGGGCGCCGCGCATCGCCACGAGCCGGGGTGGCCCGAGCGGGGTGATCTGTCGGCCGCGTGCCCCGGTCATCGTGCCCTTTGACGCAGGGTGGCCGGACAGCCGCCTCATCCCCCTTGCGGGACATCGGAGATCATTCTAAGGTGGCGTATCTGTTCGGATTGCAGAAAAAAATCGCCGGGGAATGAAAAACGCGATGACCTCAACGTCTCTAGTTCCGCTTTTCAGGTTTTCGACCCTCGACTTTCCCGAGAAGGAACGGTTCAGCGCCTGGGTGCGCGACAACCATTGCCATTGCCGGCTGCAGAACGGCGGTTCCGTTGCGTTCGATGCGCAATCCACCGGCGCCGTGCTCGGTCCTTTCATTCTGTCGGGCAGGAGCTGGGTCGACCGAGGGCGGAACGCCGCCTACGAGGTCAATCGGACCGAGCGGCTGATCCGGGCAGACGGCCAGGATTTCTTTCGCTTGTCGATCGTCGTCAGCGGCAGGCTGCTCTATCGGCCGGCGAGCCCTCAGCCGGCCAAGGCAGCCGGCGATCTGTTCATCTTCGATGCCGCTCAGGCCAACGAATCCAGGATCGAACCCGGCGATATGATTTCTCTGGTCGTGCCCAGGGATTTCCTGCCGAGCCGGACCGCGCAATGGCACGGACTCACGCTGTCGGGCGGTGTGGCGCTGCTGTTGAGAGATTACCTGGTGTCGTTGTTCCGGAATCTGCCGACCCTGAACAGGGACGACGTCCCGCACATCGTGAAATCGACGCTGCATCTCATCACCGCCGCGGTCGATCCGACCTCGGATGCGGTGCGGCAAGCGAGCATTCCGATCCACGACGTTCTGTTCGATCGCGTCATGCGCTATGTCGATGCCCATCTGCTGGAAGCCGACCTCACGCCGGATCGGATCTGCCGGAGCGTCGGCGTGTCGCGCGCCAAGCTGTACCAGCTATTGGATAGCCATGGCGGCGTAATGCGGCAGATCCAGCGCAAGAGGCTGCAGCGCGCCTATCACGTCCTTGCCGATCCCAACCGGTCAGGCGTCCGCATGGCGGACGTTGCGTGGAATCACGGTTTTCCCAGCGAGAAGCACTTCTACCGGGCGTTCAAGGAGCGGTTCGGCCATACGCCGAGCGAGACGCTGGCGAGCCTCCCCCGGGCGGAGCTGTCGCTGGATGAAGTCGCGCTCAAGCATCGGCTGGAGCAGACCAACCGTTCCTTTGGCTGGACCTTGCCGTTCGGGGTTTTCAAGAGTTGAGCGCGGCGCGGCGCGGGCGGTCCGCCGGGGGGTATCCCGGCAACCCGACCGCTCTTCCTCACTCCACCGTCACCGATTTCGCCAGATTTCTCGGCTTGTCCACATCCGTGCCGCGCGCGCAGGCGGTGTGATACGCGAGCAGCTGCAGCGGCACCACGTGCAGGATCGGCGACAGCGGGCCGTAATGCTCCGGCATCCGGATCACGTGCAGCCCCTCGTCGTTGACGATATGGGTGTCCGCATCGGCGAATACGTACAGCTCGCCGCCGCGCGCCCGCACTTCCTGCATGTTCGACTTGAGCTTTTCGAGCAGCGTGTCGTTCGGCGCGATCGTCACGACCGGCATCGCTTCCGTCACCAGCGCGAGCGGCCCGTGCTTCAGCTCGCCCGCCGGATACGCTTCCGCGTGGATGTACGAGATTTCCTTCAGCTTCAGCGCGCCTTCGAGCGAGATCGGGTAGTGCAGCCCGCGGCCGAGGAACAGCGCGTTTTCCTTGCGCGCGAACTCGTCCGACCACGCGATGATCTGCGGTTCCAGCGCGAGCACGCTGTTCAGCGCAGCCGGCAGGTGGCGCAGCTGCTTCAGATAGTCGGTCTCGCGCGCCGCGTCGACGTGGCCGCGCAGCTTGCCGAGCGTGGCGGCGAGGATGAACAGTGCGACCAGCTGCGTCGTGAACGCCTTGGTCGACGCCACGCCGATCTCGGTGCCCGCGTGCGTCAGGAACGCCAGCTCGGTGAGCCGCACCATCGCGCTCGTGCCGACATTGCAGACGGCCAGCGTGTGCCGGTGGCCGAGCGCCTGCGCGTGCTTGAGCGCGGCGAGCGTGTCGGCCGTCTCGCCCGATTGGGAGATCACCACGACCAGCGCGCGCGGATTCGGCACCGATTCGCGGTAACGGTATTCGCTCGCGATCTCGACCTGGGTCGGGATCTTCGCGATCGATTCGAGCCAGTACTTGGCGGTCATCCCCGAGTAGTAGCTGGTGCCGCACGCGAGGATCAGGATGCTGTCGATGTCCGAGAACGCCTGGGCCGCGTGCTCGCCGAACAGCTGCGGATCGAAGGCCTCCGTCTGCGGAATCGTGTCGGAGATCGCGCGCGGCTGCTCGAAGATTTCCTTCTGCATGAAGTGGCGATACGGGCCCAGATCGACCGCGCCGCCGTACGCGCTGACGACGCGCACTTCGCGCTCGACCGTCGCGCCGTCGCGATCGACGATCTTCACGCCGTCGAGCGACAGCTCGCACACGTCGCCTTCCTCGAGGAACGTGAAATGATCGGTGCTGCCCGCGAGCGCAAGCGCGTCCGACGCGAGGAAATTCTCGCCGTCGCCGAACCCGACCACCAGCGGCGAACCCTGCCGCGCGCCCACCACCGTGTGCGGCTGGTCCTTGTGGATCACCGCGATCGCGTAGGCGCCGTGCAGCTGCCGCGCGGCTTCGCGCACGGCGGCGAACAGGTCGCCGCGATACAGGCTGTGCACGAGGTGCGCGATCACCTCGGTGTCGGTCTGCGATACGAACTCGTAGCCCTGGCTGCGCAGCGTGTCGCGCAGCGTCTCGAAGTTCTCGATGATGCCGTTGTGAACCAGCGCGAGCGCGTTCGACGAGAAGATCGGATGCGCGTTGTGCGTGACGGGCGCGCCGTGCGTGGCCCAGCGCGTGTGCGCGATGCCCGTGTGGCCCGCGAGGTGCGACTCGCGCACCTGGGCGTCGAGATCGGCGACGCGGGCGACGCTGCGCGCGCGCTTCGGCGCGTCGGCTTCGAGCACCGCGACGCCGCATGAGTCGTAGCCGCGATATTCGAGCCGGCGCAGCCCTTCGATCAGTACCGGCACGATGTCGCGCTGGGCGACTGCTCCGACAATACCGCACATAGGAATCGATCCTCAAAAATGATGCGGGCGCCGTCTCCGGCGCCCGTGAAAGTCGTTCAGCGTTTCTTCTTGACCGGACGTACGTAGCCGCTCTTCGCGGTCTGCGTCTTGTCGTTCAGCACCAGCATGCCGTCGTCGACGTCCTTCCACACCGTCGTGCCGGCCGCGATCGTCGCGCCCGCGCCGATGCGCACCGGGGCGACGAGCTGCGTGTCGGAGCCGACGAACACGTCGTCGCCGATCACGGTGCGGAACTTGTTCGCGCCGTCGTAGTTGCAGGTGATGGTGCCCGCGCCGACGTTCACGCGCGCGCCGATGTCGGCGTCGCCGATGTAGCTCAGGTGGTTCGCCTTCGAGCCCCGGCCGATCTCCGCGTTCTTCACCTCGACGAAGTTGCCGATGTGCGCGTCGTCGGCGAGCGTCGTGCCCGGCCGCAGCCGCGCGTACGGGCCGATCACGGTGCGCGCGCCGAGCTGCGCGCCGTCGATGTGCGAGAACGCGTCGATGCGCGTGCCCGCGCCGATCGTCGCGTGGCGGATCACGCAGTTCGGTCCGACGGTCACGTCGTCGCCGAGCGAGACCTCGCCCTCGAACACGCAGTTCACGTCGATCGACACGTCGCGGCCGCAGGCCAGCGTGCCGCGCACGTCGAGGCGGGCCGGATCGGCGAGCGTGACGCCCGCCGTCAGCAGCGCGTCGGCGAGCGTGCGCTGGTGAATGCGCTCCAGTTCGGCGAGCTGCGCCTTGCTGTTGACGCCGAGCGTCTCCCATTCCTCGTCGGGCTGGGTCGTGACGACCTCGAACCCCGCTTCGATCGCCTGCTCGACGACGTCGGTCAGGTAGTACTCGCCCTGCGCGTTGTCGTTGTTCAGCGCGCCGAGCCACATGGCCAGCTGCGCGGTGGGCGCGACCACGATGCCGGTGTTGATTTCGGCGATCCTCAGTTCGTCGGGCGACGCGTCCTTCTGCTCGACGATGCGTGTCACGCCGCCCGCCTGGTCGCGGACGATCCGGCCGTAGCCGTTGGGATCGTCGAGCGTCACGGTGAGCACGCCGTAGCGCGCGTCGGTGGCGGCGTCCGCGAGCCGCTGCAGCGTGCCGACGCGGGTCAGCGGCACGTCGCCGTACAGCACGAGGGTCGGGCGGGCCGGATCGAGCAGCGGCAGCGCTTGGCGTACCGCGTGCCCGGTGCCGAGCTGCTCCGCCTGCACGGCGAACTGCACGTCGGGCGCGGCGACGGCCGCCTGCACCTGCTCCGCGCCATGACCGACGACGACGACCAGCCGGGACGGCTTGAGCGCGCGAGCGGTATCGATCACATGGGAGAGGAGCGGCCTGCCGGCCAGAGGATGGAGCACTTTCGGCAGCGCGGAACGCATGCGCTTGCCGGTGCCTGCCGCCAAAATCACGATATTCATGGCGCCAGCGAGTAGGGAGAGTTCGAAGCCGGCCATTTTATCATGGGGCCCAGCGCGGACGCGGCCCGGCGCGCTCGCCGCCGGCGCGTGCCGGCGGCGGACGGACCGGCTTACAGGTCGTCGAACTGGACGATCGAAATCGGCCGCGCGCCGGCGGCCGCGCCCGGCGCGCCGGCGTCGGTGCCGCACGGTTCCTCGTCGAACGCGATGTCGCCCTGGGGGTCGGCCTGGCCCGTCGCGCGCAGCCCGGCGAACGGGAACAGCCCGGTATCCATCAGATGAGACGGCACGACGTTCGAGAGCGCGCTGAACATGTTGTCGACGCGGCCCGGGAAACGCTTGTCCCAGTCGCGGATCAGCGCCTTCATTTCCGCGCGCTTGAGGTTCGGCTGGCTGCCGCACAGGTTGCACGGAATGATCGGAAATTCGCGCAGTGCCGCGTACTTCTCCAGATCGGTTTCCTTCACGTACGCGAGCGGGCGGATCACCACGTTTCTGCCGTCGTCCGACTGCAGCTTGGGCGGCATGCCCTTCAGCTTGCCGCCGTAGAACAGGTTGAGCAGCAGCGTCTGCAGGATGTCGTCGCGGTGGTGGCCGAGCGCGATCTTGGTCGCGCCCAGCTCGCCCGCCACCCGGTACAGGATGCCGCGGCGCAGCCGCGAGCACAGCGAACAGGTGGTCTTGCCCTCCGGCACGAGCCGCTTGACGATGCTGTAGGTGTCCTGGTTCTCGATGTGGAACGGAATGTCGAGCTGCTTCAGGTATTCCGGCAGCACGTGCTCGGGAAAGCCCGGCTGCTTCTGGTCGAGATTGACGGCGACGAGGTCGAAATCGATCGGCGCGCGCTCGCGCAGTCGCATCAGGACGTCGAGCATCGCGTAGCTGTCCTTGCCGCCGGACAGGCACACCATCACCTTGTCGCCGGCCTCGATCATGTTGTAGTCGCCGATGGCCTGGCCGACCTGGCGCGCGAGCCGCTTGAACAGCTTGTTGTTCTCGTACGCTTCTTTCTGCTCGCGGCGGTTGAGCACGCGGCGGCCGGCATCCGCCGCGGCCGCGTCGGCGGCCGGCGCGGCGCCGTTCAGATGGGGGGTATGGGGCGCATTCATGCTCGCTCCTCGTCCTTGATGCGGAAGACTTCGACGCCGACGGCGTCGCAGTCCGGGTAGGCGTCCGGTTTTTCGGTGGAAACGCGCACCGCGCGCACGGCGTCGTGCGACAGCAGGTGCGCGGCGATCGCGTCGCACAGCGTTTCCTGCAGGTGGATGTGTCCGCGCGCGACGCAGTGCGCGACGCTCTGCTTCATCAGGTCGTAGTCGACCACTTCGCGCAGCCGGTCCTCGACCGGCGTGGTCTGCGCGAGCGGCACGAACAGATCGACGTTGATGACGACTCGCTGCTCGCCACGCTTCTCATGCTCGAACGCGCCGATATTGATATACACCTCGTAGTCGCGCAGGTAGAGCCTGCGGCAATCGGCGAGCCGGGGGTGCAGGAGAGCGGCAAACATGGTCGTTCCAGTCAAATTGGCGTGCATGCACGCAAAACGGCGCGGCGGGACGCGCGGCCATCGCTGGCCCGCGTCCCGCCGCATCGGTCAAATCCTGCCGCCGGCGGGCGGGGCGAGATGCTCGCCGCCGTCGACGTTCAGCGTCGCGCCCGTGATCCCGGCGGCGTCCGCCAGATAACAGGCCGCGTCGGCCAGCACGTCCGGCTGCGTCGCGCGTCCCCGGACAAGGCCCGCGACCCGCACCTTCGGCGCCAGCGCCAGCGCCTGCGCGCCGATCGCCCGGTGCAGCGCCGCCTGCGTCAGCGCATGCGGCAGCGGCTCGGGCGCCGGATGAAACAGTGCCTGATCCAGCACGTGAATCATGGCCGCGCGCAGCGTTTCGTCGCGGTTCGCCTGATCGGGCGTCGCGTCGTGCAGCGCGCGGGCCAGCGCGAGCGGGGCGGCGACGTTGCGCGCCATCGCGTCCAGCAGCGGCGCGTAGCCGGCGGCTCGGGCGTCGCCGGCCCGCGCGGGCTCGGACTGGCTCACGATGCACGCCGGGCGGCCCAGCGCCGCCGTGCAGGCGGGCACCAGCCGCCGGACGTCGTCCTCCAGGGACAGATCCGCGACGAGCACGACGGCTCGACGGCCGAGCGCCTCGATCTCCGCGACCAGCGCGGCGGCGGCGTCGCGCGCGGCCGGATCGCCGACCGCGAGCGCGACGTCCCAGCCGAGCTGCGCGAAGCCCACGGCGAACGCGCGCCCGTCGGGTGCGATGCCGGGCGCGGCGGCGTGCTCCAGGCGTCCCGCGCCGGCCGGCGCGGCGCCCGCATGCACGGCGCTCGCATGCGCGGCGCCCGCATGCACGGCGCCCGTATGCACGGCGCCCGCATGCACGGCGCCCGTATGCACGGCGCCCGTATGCACGGCGCCCGTATGCACGGCGCCCGTGATCAGCACGACCCGTGCGGGGTGGGGGGCGGACGTATCGGCGGAAACGGTCATTTACAATGCCGGGATGAACCCGAAAGCTCACGAACCCACTAGTTTACCTGCTCCCGGCCCCGACGCGCTCGCGCAGTCCGAAACCCTCGCCGCGCTGCTGCGCGCCGAGATCGGGGCGGCGGGCGGCTGGCTGCCTTTTTCCCGCTACATGGAGCGTGTGCTGTATGCGCCGGGCCTCGGCTATTACAGCGGCGGCGCGCAGAAATTCGGCCGGCGCGGCGACGACGGCAGCGATTTCGTCACCGCGCCGGAACTGTCGCCGCTGTTCGCGCAGACGCTCGCCCGGCCGGTCGCGCAGGCGCTCGCCGCGAGCGGCACGCGGCGCGTGATGGAGTTCGGCGCGGGCACCGGGCGTCTCGCGGCGGGCCTGCTGGAGGCACTCGACGGGCTGGGCGCCGAATTCGACGAGTACGCGATCGTCGATCTGTCGGGCGAACTGCGCGCGCGCCAGCGCGACACGATCCTGGCGGCCGCGCCGGCGCTCGCGGCGCGGGTGCGCTGGCTCGACGCGCTGCCGGACCGGTTCGAGGGCGTGGTGATCGGCAACGAGGTGCTCGATGCGATGCCGGTGCGGATCGTCGTGAAGGGCGCGCAGGGCTGGCTCGAGCGCGGCGTCGCGCTGGGCGCGGCGCACGGCTTCGTGTTCGAGGACCGTCCCTGCGCGGCGGACGCGCGTCTCGCGCCGCTCGCCGCGCTCGACGTCGAGGAAGGCTACGTCACCGAGACCCACGACGCGGCGACGGCCTTCACGCGCACGGTCTGCACGACGCTGACGCGCGGCGCCGCGCTGTTCGTCGACTACGGTTTTCCGCATCACGAGTACTACCACCCGCAGCGCGCGCAGGGCACGCTGATGTGCCACTACCGCCACCGCGCGCACGGCGATCCGTTCCTGTATCCGGGCTTGCAGGACATCACCGCGCACGTCGAGTTCACCGGCATCTACGAGGCCGGCGTCGAAACCGGTGCGGACCTGCTCGGCTATACGTCGCAGGCGCGCTTCCTGCTGAACGCCGGCATCACCGACGCGCTCGCCGCGCTCGACCCGTCCGACGCGCGCAGTTTCCTGCCCGCCGCCAACGCGGTGCAGAAGCTGATCTCCGAAGCGGAGATGGGCGAGCTGTTCAAGGTGATCGCGTTCTCGCGCGGCATCGACGGCACGCTCGACGCGTTCGCGCGCGGCGACCGCTCGCACACGCTGTAGGCGCATCGTGTTCCGCTGGCTGCTCACCACCTTCCTGGCCGTGATGATCCTGACGCGGGCCTGGCCGTGGCTGTCGAAGCTCGGGGTAGGGCGGCTGCCGGGCGACGTGACGCTGAAGATCGGCTCGCGCGCCTATCCGTTTCCGTTCATGTCGACGCTCGTGATCATGGGCATCGTGTCGGTGATCGCCCGGCTCTGGTGACGCGGCGGGGGGGCGCGGCGGGGGCGCCGCGTACGCGTAAAAAAAGGGCAGGCGTGTTCGCCTGCCCTTGCCGATGCGATGGCCGAGACGCTCAAAGCTCGATCTCGCCGAGAATGCGGTGCGCGAGCGCTTTCGCTTCGTTGAACGCTTCTTCTTCGTTCGCGCTCGTGGCCTCGACCTCGTAGAGCGTGTTGTCGGGCGCGCCGCCTTCGTCCCGCGACAGGATCACGTAGCCCTGATAGTGGCCGCGATCCGTCTTCCGGGTGTGCGCCTTGGCCGTATAGATGCCCTTGGTGTAGATGTTGCCGTCCATGATGCTTCTCCCGCAAGAAGGACGTCCCATCGTAACACCGCGCCACCGCGATTTCAGCGGCGCCGCGCGGTCAGTCCTCCAGCAGCGCGACGACCTCGTCCAGCGCCGGCGCGTGCGCGCCGGTGTGGCGGCATGCCGCCGCGCCCGCGGCGAGCGCGAACGCCAGATGGTCGCGCCACGCGCGCTGCGGCGCGGTCATCAGACTGAACAGCAGGCCGCCGATCGACGCGTCGCCCGCGCCGACCGTATCCGCGATCTCGACGCGCGGCGGGCTCGCCTCCAGCGTCTCGCCGTCCGCGTAGAGCGTGGCCGCCTGCGCGCCGCGCGTGACGAGGAGCGCCGCGCGCGGGTTCAGCGCGCGCAGCTGCGCGATCGCGCCGGCCTCGTCGCCGTCGAACAGGTGCCGCAGATCCTCGTCCGATACCTTGATGAGATCGGCGAGCGCGGCCATTTTCTCGAGCGTCGGCCGGTAGCCGGCCGTCATCAGGTTGCGATAGTTCGGATCGAAGCTGATCTTCACGCCCTGCGCGCGCAGCGCGGCGGCGAGCGCGATGAGCGTCGACGCGAGCGGTTCGCGCACGAGGCTGATGCAGCCGAAATGCGCCCATTTGACGTGCGCTTCCCAGCCGGCCGGCAGCTGCGCCGGGTCGAACGCGAGATCGGCGCTGCGTTCGCCGATGAAGAAGTACGCGGGCGGTTGAGTCTCGTGGACGATCGCGAGCAGCGGCGGGCGATCGACGCGCTGCAGGAAGCGCAGGTCGACGCCGGCGGCTTCGCTCGCGTGCCACAGCTCGTCGGAAAAGCAGTCGCGCCCGATCGCGCCGGCGCTCGCGCTCGGCACGCCGAGCCGGGCGACCGCGCGCGCGACGTTCCAGCCGGCGCCGCCGGGGCGCGACACCCAGTTCGAACCGCCGGTGCGGACCATGTCGGTGAGGATGTCGCCCGCCGACACGAAGTGCGGGAATGCGGCTGCGCTCATTGCGCGTTCTCCTGGTGACGGTGGGATGCGACGGGGCGGGCCGGCAGCGCGTTCAGCACTTCGTAGCACGCGCCCATCGTGTGATAGTCGGTCTTGCCCGCGGGGCTCTTCTCGTCGCTGTACTTGCGGTTGTCGCAGGTGAGGATGCGGTACCACGCCCCGTAGCGGTGGTCGACGAAATGATTCCAGCTGTAGCGCCAGATCTCGTCATACCAGTCCCAGAACCGTTCGCTGCCGGTGCGCTCCGCGAGCAGCGCGGCGGCGGCGAAGGTCTCGGCCTGTACCCAGAAATACTTGTTGTGATCGCAGACGGTGTAGTCGGGGCCGAAGCCGTAGTAGAGCCCGCCGTGATCCGAATCCCACGCGTGCGCGAGCGCCGCGTCGAACAGTTCGACCGCGCGCGGCAACAGCCAGTCGAGCGGCCGATGCCGTTCGAGGATCAGCAGGAGCTTCGCCCATTCGGTCTGGTGGCCGGGCTGGAAGCCCCACGGACGGAAGATGTTCGAGCTGTCTTCCTTGTTGTAGTCCCAGTCGATCGACCAGTCCGCGCGATAGTGCTCCCACACCAGATTCTGCGACAGCGCGGCCTGGCGCCGCGTGATGTTCGACGCGACCTGCTCCGCGCGATCGAGATACGCGGCGTCGCCGGTCGCCTCGTATGCGGCGAGCAGCGCTTCCGTCGTGTGCATGTTGGCGTTCTGCCCGCGATAGTCCGACACGTGCCAGTCGGCGCTCGCGTCGTCCGCGTACAGGCCGGACGACGGAACCCAGAAGTGCTGCTCCATCAGGTCGAACGTCGCGGCGATCAGCGGCTTGGCCTCGTCGACGCCCGCCATCGTCGCGTGCGCGGCGGCGAGCAGCACGAAGGCGAGGCCGTAGCAGTGGCGGGTGCCGTCGAGCGTCGCGCGCTTTTCGCCGTCGCGCCATTCGAGTTCCCAGTCGTAGCCCTTGAGCGTGTCGTCCCAGTGCGCGTCGCGCAGGAAGCGCAGCCCGTGGCGGGTGTAGTCGAGGTAGCGCGGGTCGCCGAACTGCCGGTAGGCCATCGCGTAGTTGAAGACGAACCGGCAGCTGCTGACGAGATGGCGGGTCGTGCGGTTGTAGATCGAGCCGTCGTCGCGGAAGAAGTGGAAGAAGCCGCCCGTCGGGTCGAACACGGTGGGCGCATAGAAGCGCAGCGTGTCTTCGACGTGCGACAGCAGGAAGGCGGCGTCGCGGAAGTTCGCGACGGGCGGCGCGGGTGTGGCCGGCGCGTCGGGCGCCGGTCGGGCGGCATGCAGGGCGGAGGTCGTCATGATCCGATAACCGAGGTAAGGGGGCGCGCCGCGGGGGCGGCGGCGCCGCTGCTGGCCCGTGCGATCAGTTGCACGGGCACGCTGATTTCAGTGTGCTCCGGGGCGTCGGCGAGCAGCAGCTCGACGCCTTGCCGGCCGAGCGTTTCCTTGTCGACGGCGAGCGTCGTGAGGGGGGGCGCGGCATGGGCGGCGGCGGGAATGTCGTCGAAGCCGACGAACGCGATGTCTTCCGGCACCCGGACGCCGCGCGCGACGCAGACGCGCATCGCGGCGAGCGCGGCCGCGTCGTTGTACGCGAACACGGCGTCGGGGCGCGGGCCGGGCGCGTCGAGCAGTTGCTGCATCGCGCGGGCGGCGCCGGTGTCGGGATCGAGGCCGGCGTCGAGCGTGACCTCGAGCGACGGATCGAACAGCAGGCCGGCCTCGAAGAACGCGCGGCGGTAGCCGAGCGCACGCTGCGCGATGCTGTAGTGCGCGAGCGAGCCGCCGATGAACGCGATCCGCTTTCGGCCGGCCGCGAACAGGTGCTGCATCGCGAGCGCGGCGCCGCTGCGGTTGTCGATGTTCACGGAGCGCAGGCCCGGCGCCCACAGGTCGATCAGCACCAGCGGGCGGCCCGTGGCGGCGAGCGCCTCGAGCGTTTCCGGCTCCATGAAGCCGGCCACCGCGATCGCGTCGGGCGCGTGCGGGCGCATCTGGCGGATCACGTCGTCGGTCGGGCCGGCGGTGAGCAGCGTCGGCACGATGCCGCGTTCGCGGCACGCATCCTCGACACCGTGCAGCACGTGCGAGAAGAACGGCGTGGCCGCGAAGTTGTTGTGCTGACGGTGCAGCAGGAACGTCAGGCGCCGGATTCTCGGCCTGAGCTGCGCGGGATCGTAGCCGAGCCGCTGCGCGACCTCGACGACGCGCTCGCGAGTGGTTTCCGAGAGGCCGGGCTGGTTCTTGAGCGCACGCGACACCGTGCCGATCGATACGTTTGCCGCCTGCGCAACATCGCGAATGGTGGTTCCCATCGTCCGGATCCCGAGTGTTTAGGGTGACGGCGATTGTATAGTAAAAATCCAAGAATGGAAGTCTGTAAACGATAAGGAAGGGCTGGTAAATACCCGTATTTAAACGGTTAAGTGGTTTTTCATCGTTTACTAAAATGGTGTAAACATAGTGCTTGCCGGTGAGTCGAATCGCGCGGCGGGGGACGCCCGGCTCATACCGCCGGCGGGAAGGTCGATAGCGCCTTGTGCGGCGGGCAAGCGCCTCGCGACGCGGGCGAGCACGACGGCTATCGGCAGCCGCAGCCGGGTTCAGGAAAGGGGGCGGCGGCGGGTGTGGGCTGCATGACGCGCTTTGCTACGGGAGGGGCGCCGTCGCCTCGGGTATGACCGGCAAGCGCGACGCGGGTGAATACGGCGCCGGCCGCATGGGCGGGCACGCTGACCATCCGCGTGCGCCGCCGGTTTTCGACGAGGAGGCGGGCCGTGTGCGGTGGAGCGGTGCCGGGCAGCGGTCCACCGCACGCTCACGGCTCGCGGCTCGCGGCTCGCGGCTCGCGGCTCGCGGCTCGCGGCTCGCGGCTCGCGGCTCGCGGCTCGCGGCTCGCGGCTCGCGGCTCGCGGCTCGCGGCTCGCGGCTCGCGGCTCGCGGCTCGCGGCTCGCGGCTCGCGGCTCGCGGCTCGCGGCTCGCGGCTCGCGGCTCGCGGCTCGCGGCTCGCGGCTCGCGGCTCGCGGCTCGCGGCTCGCGGCTCGCGGCTCGCGGCTCGCGGCTCGCGGCTCGCGGCTCGCGGCTCGCGGCTCGCGGCTCGCGGCTCGCGGCTCGCGGCTCGCGGCTCGCGGCTCGCGGCTCGCGGCTCGCGGCTCGCGGCTCGCGGCTCGCGGCTCGCGGCTCGCGGCTCGCGGCTCGCGGCTCGCGGCTCGCGGCTCGCGGCTCGCGGCTCGCGGCTCGCGGCTCGCGGCTCGCGGCTCGCGGCTCGCGGCTCGCGGCTCGCGGCTCGCGGCTCGCGGCTCGCGGCTCGCGGCTCGCGGCTCGCGGCTCGCGGCTCGCGGCTCGCGGCTCGCGGCTCGCGGCTCGCGGCTCGCGGCTCGCGGCTCGCGGCTCGCGGCTCGCGGCTCGCGGCTCGCGGCTCGCGGCTCGCGGCTCGCGGCTCGCGGCTCGCGGCTCGCGGCTCGCGGCTCGCGGCTCGCGGCTCGCGGCTCGCGGCTCGCGGCTCGCGGCTCGCGGCTCGCGGCTCGCGGCTCGCGGCTCGCGGCTCGCGGCTCGCGGCTCGCGGCTCGCGGCTCGCGGCTCGCGGCTCGCGGCTCGCGGCTCGCGGCTCGCGGCTCGCGGCTCGCGGCTCGCGGCTCGCGGCTCGCGGCTCGCGGCTCGCGGCTCGCGGCTCGCGGCTCGCGGCTCGCGGCTCGCGGCTCGCGGCTCGCGGCTCGCGGCTCGCGGCTCGCGGCTCGCGGCTCGCGGCGAACGGCTCGCGGCGAACGGCGAACGGCGAACGGCGAACGGCGAACGGCGAACGAAGGCTGCGCGACGGGGCGGCGAGGGATCAGCCGAAGTCGGCGAGCGGCGCGTCGCCGCGCGTGCGCAGCCACGTGCTGCCTTCTTCGATGTCGATCAGGAAATAGCCGGTCGGCTGCTGCTTCGCACGGCGTTTCGCGAGCGCGGCGACCGATGCGATCTCGTCGCTGCCGTAGCGCAGCGCGCGGCCGTTGACGGGCGGCACGTGCACGCAGCCGATCGCCATCGTCACGAAGCCGAAGAATGCGGCATTGCCGTAGCGGTCCTCGCCGCGAATCCCGCCCGCGAGCCGGTCTGCGCTCGCATAGAAGCGCTGCGCGCCCTCGTTGAAAAGGCGGATCGCGCGCTTCACGCGGGCGGCCCAGTCGGTGCTCTGGAACAGCACCAGGAAGTCGTCGCCGCCGACGTGGCCGAGAAAGTCGCGGGTCGGGTCGCAGACGTCGGCAAGCACGGCGGCCGAGAACTTCAGCACTTCGTCGCCCTGCCAGTAGCCGTACTGATCGTTGAACGGCTTGAACTGATTGAGATCGACGTAGCACGCATGAAAGCCGGCCTCGTTGTCGACGAGTCGCGCGATGTGCGAGCTGATCGGGATGTTGCCGGGCAGGAAGGTCAGCGGATTCGCGTAGCGCGCCGCCTCGATCCGGACCTCGGTGACGGCGCGCACCAGGTTCTCGCCGGTGCCGAGGCCGAGATAGCGGCCGTGTTCGGTAATGACGAAGCCGTCGGCCAGGTAGCGCTGGTCGTTGCTGGTCAGAAGCTTCGCCATCTGCTCGACCGTCATCGCGTTTTCGATGACGACGGGCGCATCGTTCGCGAACTGCAGGCAGGCCTTCTTGCCGAATACCTCGCGGTGATAGGGCAGCGCGTAGCGGTCCATGAAGCTGCGGCGGTTGATCAGCGCGATGGGCCGGTCGCCTTCGACGACGGCCACCGCGTGCAGGTCGGGCAGGCGATTGAACAGTTCCAGCACGTCGTTGTTGGTGGCGCGGCGCGGCAGCGCGGGCGCCGCGACCAGCATCTTCGAGGCCACGGTGCCGCCGCCCGGACGCGGCGCGGGGCCGGTACGGGTCGCGCCCGGAAAGATCGCGATGTGCGGCGAGCGGATCGCGTCCTGCGCGGGCGCCGCTACCTGCCGCGCGGGCTGCGCATGCGGATGACCGAGGAAGAAGCCCTGGCCGCAGCCGATGCCCATGTCGCGCACGACGATCAGGTCCGCCTCGTTCTCGATCCCCTCGGCGATCAGCTTCGCGCCGCTCGCGTTGGCGAAGTGCTGCATCGCCTTGACCGCTTCGAACTTGAGCGGATCGTTCGCGATGTCGTGGATGAAGAACCGGTCGATCTTCACGACGTCGGGATGGAGACTCACCCACAGATTCATGCTGGCGTTGGCGGTGCCGTAGTCGTCGAGCGCGAACTGGATGCCCGCGTGACGCAGCGCGGCGAGCCGTGTCGCGAAGGCGCCGACGTCGAGGATCGCGTTCTGCTCGGTGAGCTCGATGACGATCCGCTCGACGGCGAACTGGGTGCGGCGCAGCAGCGCGCGTGCGCGTTCGCGCACGGCGGCGAACTGCAGGATCGCGTTCGCGCTGAAGTTCAGGAACAGCTTGCCGTCGCAGCCGAGCGCGACGAACGCCTCGATGCAGACCTCCGCGGCCGCATGCTCGAGCGCGATCGACGCGCCCTCGCGCGCGGCCTGCGCGAACAGCGCGGCGGGCTGTTCGAGCGGCGAGCCGGACGGGCCGCGGATCAATCCTTCGTGGCCGATGATCGCGCCGGTGTCGATATCCACGATCGGCTGGAATACGGCGGCGAGCGCTTGCTCGTCGATCAGCGCGGCGATGCGGGTGGATTCGGGGAGGGCGCGGACGGGCGGTGGCATGGGGCGAGCGGCTGGGGACGGGACGCCCGGCTTAACGGCGCGGAACCGCGAGGATTGAATGAATTTTTTGTGAAGCGGCGCACCGGCGTGGGGCGGCGCGCCGCGCAAACGATGGCGCGTGAAGACGGCCGCGACGAGGGCGAAATGCGGGGGCGGCGGCACTGGTGCGCGCGTGTCGAGGGTGCGGTATGCGGCGATGGAGGTGAGGCGGGGAAAGGTGAGGCGGGGAAAGGTGAGACGGAAAGGTGAGGCGGAAAGGTGAGGCGGAAAGGTGAGGCGGAGAGGTGAGACAAAAGGGCAAGTGGAAGAACGAACCGAAAACGCGGATGCCGAGCGGCGACGCAGCCGCTCGTCGGCGGATGGGTTTGCCGGGTGCCGGTCGCGCTCGCGAAGCGCCCCGGCGAACCGCGCAAACCCCGCGTCAGCGCTCGCCGGTGCGCAGCGCGCCGGCGGGAACGTCGGCGTCCTGCTCGCCGCTCAGGTCGCGCGCCCCCCAGCGCTGCGCGAGCGCCGCGCACGTCATCAGCTGGATCTGGTGGAACAGCATCAGCGGCAGCACGATCGCCCCCACCGCATGCGCGGAGAAAATCACCTTCGCCATCGGCACGCCGGCGGCGAGACTCTTCTTCGAGCCGCAGAAGATGATCGTGATCTGATCCGCGCGACTGAAACCGAGCCGCTTGCTGACGAGCGCGGTGAGCAGCAGCGCGACCGCGAGCAGCACGACGTTGACGACGACGAGGCCGAGCAGCGCGCTCGGCGGAATCTGATGCCAGAGCCCCTGATTCACGGCCTCGCTGAACGCTACATAGACGACGAGCAGGATCGAGCCCTGGTCGACGAAGCGCAGCACCCCGCGATTGCGCTCGATCCACGCGCCGATCACGGGCCGCAGCAGC
This sequence comes from Burkholderia alba, assembly GCF_034721475.1. Lineage (NCBI taxonomy): Bacteria > Pseudomonadati > Pseudomonadota > Betaproteobacteria > Burkholderiales > Burkholderiaceae > Burkholderia > Burkholderia alba. The sequence continues at coordinate 197,347 of NZ_JAWJWL010000007.1, forward strand.
TGTCCGGCGATGAACGGCACCAGCAGCTGCATCACGATGCTGCCGACCGTGCTCCACGGGGACGCCGCGCCGCCCGACTGCGACGTGATGATAAGCCCGACGAGCGCGGGCGTGATGAAGATGCCGAGCAGGCTCGACGCGGATGCCGCGCATACCGCGGCCGGCACGTTGCCCTTGGCGATCGACGTGAACGCGATCGACGACTGGACGGTCGACGGCAGCGTGCAGAGGAACAGCACCCCCGCGTACAGGGCCGGGGTGACGAGCGGCGTCAGCACCGGCTTCAGCGCGAGGCCGAGCAACGGGAACAGCGCGAAGGTGCTGAGCAGCACGACCGCGTGCAGCCGCCAGTGCGTCGCGCCGGCGACGATGGCTTCGCGCGACAGCTTCGCGCCGTGCAGGAAGAACAGCAGGCCGACGGCGAGGTTGGTCGCCCAGTTGAATGCGTGCGCGGCCGTGCCGCGACACGGCAGCAGGCTCGCGAGCACGACGGTGCCGACGAGCGCGAGCGTGAAGTTGTCAGGGATGAAACGAGGGCGGGCCATCGGAAGTCTCGAATGAATGCGGGCGGGCGGTAGCGCAGACGCATGACGAAACCGGCGCCGGTCGCGGAAGCGACATTGTCGCGGCGGCCTATTGAATAGGCAAATTCATTCCGTGAATCGATTAATGATTCCGATGCATGATGTGATCCTGCCCCGGATGGGGATGGCGCGGTCGGAAGAATACGGCGCCTTACAGTGAAAATGTCAAAAGATCGGCACAGACAGGCCGTCCCTCGGGCCGCGAAATTGTTGAAAAACATAGCAGTAACACGGTGTTACACCGGTGCTGACGGCCTAACACTTTTTGGCTCGACACGTGTGCAACCCGCCCATAAATTACTGCTGAAAGGCTCTCGCGCTGTCTGTCGCCGGACGTGCGAGCGCGGTCGGCAGGCACATGATGATGACGGAACGGGCAAAGCGGATGATCGGACGATGGGCGGCAGGCGCAATCGGCGCGCTGCTGATGTCGTTCGCCTTCGCACAGCCGCCCCACGGCGGCGGTCACGGGTTCGGCGGCTATGGCGCCGCGCGCGGCGGCGGGTACGAGCAGGCCTACCCGCGCGGCAACCAGGCGCGGATCGGCGTCAACGGCTATGCGTCGCGCTGGGGTTTGCGCCCGAATCCGTCGTCCGGCCACTACGCGCCGCAAAGCCCGTACCGGGCGATCAGCGCCGACGCGCGTCCGATGCCGCATCCGCCCGACGGCTCGCTGCCGATGCGCGCCGGCTCGATCCGCGCGGACGTCGCCCGCTACAACGAAGAGCGCGGCGGCAGGCCGATGCCGCCGCCGCGATCGCAGGAGGACGTCCCCCGTCCGCCGTTCTTCTCGTCGTTCTATCGCAACTGACCTGAGCGATCCGGGCGGCGCAACGCTGTCCGATGATGCAATTTCGCCACAGTCCCCGCTGAAATTCCGCCGCGCATTGCGCCGGTTTCCCCGCCTGCGCTATCTTTCGCGCCGCGTTGCCGGTGCGTGCGCGCGAGCCCGGCGACCCGTCCGCGTTTCATCGTCCCGTTCGACCGAGCCGCCCGGCTGCTCCGGCGCGGCTTTCGGGTCTATCGAAAGCTTTCTGTCGGCTTGAATGCCGCCGCCTCGCTTGCCGATACGCGCGTCGATACCCGCCAATTGGCCGGCAAATTAATGCTGACGCTATACCCGCAATAAGCGCCCCCTTTTTTGACAGGACAAATGGTCCGTAAAGATGACTGCGCCCCAACCGGCGCACGCATCCGGCCCATACAACAACGCGCTCGCGCCGCCCGTTCCCTTACGACACCACGGAGATCACATGAAGTCACTGGCCAGCCGCGCGCTGAAAACCTCCTTCTCGTTCGCCGCCGCGGCGACGCTTGCCGCCGGGGCGACCGGCGCGCACGCGCAATCGAGCATTCAGTTGTACGGCCAGGTGGATACCTGGGTCGGCGCGCAGAAATTCCCCGGCAGCGAGCGCGCATGGGGCGTGCAGGGCGGCGGAATGTCGACGTCGTATTGGGGCGTGCGCGGCACCGAGGATCTGGGTGGCGGCTACAAGGCGATCTTCACGCTCGAAGATTTCTTCCGGCCGCAGAACGGCAACTACGGCCGCTTCAACGGCGACACGTTCTTCGCGCGCAATTCGTACGTCGGCCTGCAATCGCCGTACGGCACCGTGACGGCGGGACGTCTCACCACGCACCTGTTCGTGTCGACGATCCTGTTCAATCCGTTCATCGACTCGTACGTGTTCTCGCCGATGGTCTATCACGTGTTCCTCGGACTCGGCACCTTCCCGACCTACACGACGGACCAGGGCGTGGTCGGCGATTCGGGCTGGAACAACGCGGTGTCGTATACGACGCCGGACTATCGCGGCTTCAACGCGAGCGTGATGTACGCGCTCGGCAACCAGGCGGGCGGCAACGGTTCGAAGAAGTGGAGCGGCCAGTTCATGTACTTCAGCGGCCCGTTCGCCGCGACGGCCGTCTACCAGTACGTGAACTTCAACAACAACCCGGGCGATCTCGGTTCGCTGATCGCGGGGATGAAGAGCCAGGGCGTCGCGCAGGTCGGCGTGAGCTACGACCTCAAGTTCATGAAGCTATACGGCCAGTACATGTATACGAAGAACGATCAGATCGCCGGCAGCTGGCACGTGAATACCGCGCAGGGCGGCGTGTCGGTGCCGCTCGGCGCCGGCAGCGCGCTGGCGTCGTATGCGTACTCGCGCGACGCGGGCGGACTCGACCAGACCCGCCAGACCTGGGCGCTCGGCTACGACTACCCGCTGTCGAAGCGCACCGACCTCTACGCCGCGTACATGAATGACCGCCTGTCGGGCATGTCGAACGGGAATACGTTCGGCGCGGGGATTCGTGCGAAGTTCTAAACAATCGGGACTCGATGCGTCGGATGTTGGCGGCGTCACATAAGTGGCGCCGTTTTGCCTTTCTTGACGTTTTCGTTTCTCAGGCTTTGTTACAGTGGCTTGCGATTGCCTAATTCCCCTCGATTGCGAGCATTTTCGATGGATACCCTCGTCAGCATGAATGTGTTTCGCTTCGTCGTCGAAGTCGGCAGCTTCGTCGGTGCGGCTGAACGCATGGAGATGTCGGCGGCGATGGCGAGCAAGCATGTGATGCATCTCGAGCAGCAGCTCGGCGCGCGTCTCCTGCATCGCACGACACGCCGGGTCGCGCCGACCGAGGCAGGACGCGAGTATTACGAGCGCCTTGTCCAGGCGCTGACCGAGCTGGACGAAGCCGGCCAGGCGGTCGGCGCGGCCAGCGTAGTACCGCAGGGCCGGCTACGCGTCACGTCGCTGTCGGCATTCGGCCTGCGCCACGTCATGGACGCCGTCACCGACTACGCCGAACGCTATACCGATGTCACGGTCGAGATCACGCTGTCCGATCGCGTCGTCGAACTGATCGACGAGGGCTACGACGTGGCGGTGCGTGCGGCGCCCGCCGGCATGAAATCGTCGTCGCTGGTGGCCCGTCAGATCGCCACCGCCCACATCCTGCTCGTCGCGTCGCCCGATTATCTGAAGAAGCACGGCACCCCCGCGTCGATCGCCGATCTCGAACGGCACAATTACCTGCGGCGCGAATCGAACGCGACCTCGCTCGACTCGATGGCGACCGATGTCGTGGCCGCGTCGCGCGTGAGCCTCAACGGCAACCTGATCGTCAACCATCTCGAAGGATTGCGCGTCGCGGTGCTCGGCGGTGCGGGCATCGCGCTGCTCGGCACCGAGGTGGTCGGCGAGGACATCGAGGCCGGCCGGCTCGTGCCGCTGATGCTCGACGTGCTGCCGCCGCGCGAGCTGCCGATCTACGCGGTGTATGCGAGCCGGCGCCACGTGTCGGCCAAGGTGCGCTCGTTCGTCGACTTCCTCGCGGACCGCTTCGCGGGCCAGTCGCTGTGTCCGTCGATCGAGGAGCGGCTGAAGGTGCTGTCGATGCCGCGGATGAAGCGGATCGGCTGACCCGGACCCCGGCTCGCGCGGCGAGCCGATGAAAAAAGGCGCGGACCGCATCGTCCGCGCCTTTTGCGTTTCAGGCACTGCGCATTCGCGAGCCGCGCGACCGGCTCGCGCCCGATCGTCATGCGCGAATGCCGAGACGCGCCTTCGCGTCGCCGTACTCGCGCGCGAGCCGCGCGACCAGTTCCTCGACCGACGGCACGTCGTCCATCAGGCCGACGCCTTGCCCGGCGCCCCAGATGTCCTTCCACGCCTTCGCCTTGTCGCTGCCGAAATTCATCTTCGACTTGTCGGCTTCCGGCAGCGCTTCCGGATCGAGGCCCGCATTCACGATGCTCTGCCGGATGTAGTTGCCGTGCACGCCGGTGAACAGGTTCGTATAGATGATGTCGGCCGAGCTGGCGTTCAGGATCGCGTGCTTGTAGTCGTCGACCGCGTGCGCTTCCCGGGTCGCGATGAAGCGCGTGCCCATGTACGCGAGATCGGCGCCCATCGCCTGCGCAGCGAGAATCGAGCCGCCGTTGGCGATCGAGCCGGACAGCACGATCGGGCCGTCGAACCGCTTGCGCACTTCGCCGACGAGCGCGAACGGCGACGTCGTGCCCGCGTGGCCGCCCGCGCCGGCCGCGACGAGGATCAGCCCGTCGACGCCTGCTTCGAGGGCCTTTTGCGCATGCCGCAGATTGATGACGTCGTGCAGCACGATGCCGCCGTAGCTGTGCACCGCGTCGACGATCTCGCGAGCGGGCGCGCGCAGGCTGGTGATGAAGATCGGCACCTTGTGCTCGACGCAGACGCGCACGTCGTGCTCGAGCCGCACGTTCGACTGGTGGACGATCTGGTTGACGGCGATCGGTCCGATCACGGCGTCCGGATGGCCGGCCTTGTGCTGCGCCAGCTGCGTCTCGATCTGCGTGAGCCATTCGTCGAGGAGTTCGGCCGGCCGCGCGTTGAGCGCGGGGAACGAGCCGACGATGCCGGCCTTGCACTGCGCCAGCACGAGTTCCGGATAACTGACGATGAACATCGGCGACGCGATGACGGGCAACGCGAGATTTTGCAGGACGGCGGGCAAAGCCATGATGGATCTCCAGGATCGTGGCCGGGTGCGGACGGCATGAAAGAGTGTAGCGACGCGACGCCTGCCCTGCGCTTCGACCGGCTGCGTGCCGCGTGCTTCGCAGCATATTAATACGAACGATCGTGCGATTGTAGGCCGATGCTCAAAAGCGTGCCGGCGGCGGGGTGTGGAGGGAGTGCTCTGGTTCTACGGTTTGAGCCGGAAAGCGCGCTGTGCTGCGGGTAATGCACTCCTACAATGGGCATTAACAACAATTCTAGAGAACAAGACCATGTCGTTTGAGGAGTTCGCGCCGTTCCGTGTCAAGGCGCAGGACGCCGACATCTTCGGCGTCAAAGGAGGCTCGGGTCCGCCGCTGCTGCTGCTGCACGGGCACCCGCAGACGCACATGATCTGGCATCGCGTCGCCGCGGCGCTCGCCAGACATTTCACCGTGATCGCGACCGATCTGCGCGGCTATGGCGCGTCGTCGAAGCCGCCGAGCGACGCGCGGCACCTGCCTTACTCGAAGCGCGTGATGGCGGCCGACCAGGTCGCGGTGATGCGCCATTTCGGGTTCCGGCGTTTCTATGTCGGCGCGCACGATCGCGGCGCGCGCGTCGCGCACCGGATGGCGCTCGATCATCCCGACGCGGTCGAACGGATGCTGCTGCTCGACATCGCGCCGACGCTCGCGATGTACGAGGGCACGAACCGCGCGTTCGCGACCGCCTACTTTCACTGGTTTCTCCTGATCCAGCCGGCGCCGCTGCCCGAGACGCTGATCGGCGCGAATCCCGATGCGTACGTCGATCAGTTGATGGGTAACCGCTCGGCGGGGCTCGCGCCGTTCACGGCCGAAGCGCTGGACGCGTATCGCCATGCGTTGCGGCAGCCGGGCGCCGTGCAGGCGATCTGCGAGGACTACCGCGCGTCGGCGACGATCGATCTCGATCACGATCGCGCGGATCTCGAACGCGGCAACAAGGTCGCTTGTCCGCTGCGGGTGCTGTGGGGCAGGGAGGGCGTGGTCGGGCGCTGCTTCGACCCGCTCGAGGAATGGCGGCGCGTCGCGCGCGACGTGAGCGGCCGGGCGCTCGACTGCGGCCATTACATGCCGGAAGAGGCGCCCGGGCCGCTGATCGAGGAGATGCTGGCGTTCTTCGAGGCGCGCGACGTGGCCGCGTGACGGCGCGCGCCGCCGGCCCGCGCGTCGTCACGCTTCATGCGTCGTCGTCGGGCCCCAGCGGCGGCAGGCGTCGCGCGACCGGCGTCGATTTCACGATCGACGTGCTGGTCTCCGCCCGTTCGGTCACCTTCGAGAGGATGCCGTCGAGCTGCTCGATCGAGCGCAGATAGAGGCGGCAGATGAAGCAGTCGTCGCCCGTCACCTTGTCGCATTCGACGAATTCGGGAATCCGCCGCAGCAGTTCCTCGACCAGATGCAGCTGCCCCGGCAGCGGTTTCACCCGCACGATCGCCTGCAGCGTGTAGCCGAGCGCGCGCGGGTCGATCTCCACCGTGAATCGACCGATCACGCCCTGCGTTTCGAGGCGGCGCAGCCGGTCGGCCGTGCTCGGCGCCGACAGGCCGATGCGGCGCGCGAGTTCGCTGGTTGCCGTGCGCGCGTCCTCGGCCAGGATGCGCAGCAGTTCGCGGTCGGTCGCGTCGAGCAGCCCCGCGACGGACGGTGCGATAAGGTGTTTCGGCATATCGGCCTTCGTTTAAAAGGTGAATCGGCGCAAGACTCATGGTTTATGCATGGATTGTCGGCAGCCCAACTTCTAAAATCAAGTCATTCCATACCGGATGACGAACCATGATGAATCAGGAAACACGGCGAGGCGCGCTCGAGATGGTGATGGCCATGCTGATGTCGGGGACGATCGGCTGGCTGGTCGTGTCGTCGCAGCAGCATCTGATGAATGTGGTGTTCTTCCGCTGCGTGTTCGGCGGCGCGACGCTGACGATCGTGTGCGCGGCGCTCGGCCTGCTGCGCCGCGACCTGTTCTCGTGGCGGATGATCGGCCTGACGGCGCTCGGCAGCGTCGCGATCGTCGCGAACTGGGTGCTGCTGTTCGGCGCGTATTCGCGCGCGTCGATCTCGATGGCGACGGCCGTCTACCATACGCAGCCGTTCATGCTCGTCGCGCTGGGCGCGCTGGTTTTCCGCGAACGGATCACGGCCTCGACGATCGTCTGGCTGCTGCTCGCGTTTACCGGCCTCGTCTGCGTCGTGCGGGTCGAGCCGGCGGTGCTCGCGACGCCCGGCGCGTATCTCCAGGGCGTCGCGCTGGCGCTCGGCGCGGCGTTCCTGTACGCGGTGTCGTCGATCATCACGAAGCATCTGAAAGGGACGCCGCCGCACCTGCTCGCGTTGATCCAGGTCGGGCTCGGCGTCGTGATGCTCGCGCCGTTCGTCCATTACGACGCGGTGCCCGCGACCACGCCGGCGCAGTGGGCCGACCTGATCGTGCTCGGCATCGTGAACACGGGCCTGATGTACGTGCTGCTGTACGGCGCGATCCAGAAACTGCCGACCGCGATCACGGGCGCGCTGTCGTTCATCTATCCGCTCGTCGCGATCGCGGTCGATCGCTTCGCGTTCGGACAGACGCTCGCGTGGAGCCAGGCATTCGGCGCGGTGTTGATCCTGGTTGCGGCGGCGGGGGTGAATCTCGGCTGGCGGATCGTGCCGGCGCGGCGCGCGCCTGCGAAGATTTGAAGGTCCGGCGCGCGGCAGGCGCCGGGATGTCGCGATGCGGCGGACGTCGCGAACGGACCGCCGCGCGCGATGCCGCGCCGCCGCGAAAATCCGTAGGGAAACTCCCGATGCGATGCCCGGGGGGCGCTCGTATGATGCGCAGTGACGTTGATCACGTCGACAGAATTCCGTTTCTGAGCGCCGTTCGCCAATTTGGTTGAACGGTTTTTTTTTGCGCGGCGCACACGCGGCGGACGGACCGCGCGGCATGCCGGCGCGCACCGTCAGGCGTCGCCGTCGTGCGCCGCCGGTACGCGTCTCGCGTCGAGGCGCGCGAGCACCGCGCGCTTGCCGTCGTCGTCGAGCGCCCGCCATCCGGCGATTTCGTCGCGCGTGCGGCGGCAACCCTCGCACCAGCCGCTGGCCGCATCGATCCTGCAAATACCCGTGCACGGCGACGGGACGCCGGTGGCGATCGCGTCACTCATGCGCCGGCGTCCTCGCGCAGCGCGACGTCGCTGACCGGCGCGCCCGTCAGCGAGACGAGCTCCTGCGGCGTCAGGTTGAACACCGCATGCGGATGGCCGGCCGCCGCCCACAGACTGTCCAGCCCGAGCAGATCCGCGTCGATCAGCGTGACGGGGTCGACCAGGTGGCCGATCGGGCAGACGCCGCCGATCGCGTAACCGGTGTGGTCGCGGACGAATTTCGCATCGGCGCGGCCGATCTCGCCGACCTGCGCGGCGACCTTCCGTTCGTCGACGCGATTCACGCCGCTGGCGATGACGAGCACCGGCGCGCCGTCCGAGCGGCGCCGAAACAGGATCGACTTGGCGATCTGCGCGACCGAGCAGCCGAGGCCGGCCGCGGCTTCGGCGGAAGTCTTGCCGGTTGCCTCGAGCATCACGATGCCCTTGGCGTGGCCGCGCTCGCGCAGCAGCAGCGCGACGCGGCGCGCGGAATCGGGCAGCGCGTCGAGTGAGGGGGTGGATTTCATGACGAAGCTTGCGGAGGGGGATGTGAACGGAACGGCATTATGCACAGGCCGGCGCTTCGGCGGCGCCGCGCGCTTTCGCGAGCAGTGCGCGGCCCGCGCGCGAGACGTTGGCGCGGCCGATGGAGGTGGAAATGAAATCGCCGGCCGCGACCACTTGCGACAGGTCGATGCCGGTGTCGATGCCGAGGCCCTGCAGTAGGTACAGCACGTCCTCGGTCGCGACGTTGCCGGTCGCGCCCTTCGCATACGGACAGCCGCCGAGCCCTGCGACCGACGCGTGGAAGATCTCGATGCCCTCGAACAGCGCCGCGTAGATGTTCGCGAGCGCCTGGCCGTAGGTGTCGTGGAAGTGCCCGGACAGCCGTTCGCGCGGGAACACCCGGGTGACGGCGGCCATCACTTCGCGGGTGCGCTGCGGGGTGCCGACCCCGATCGTATCGGCGATGTCGATCTCGTCGCAGCCGAGCGCGGCGAACCGTTCGACCACGTCGACGACCGACGCGACCGGCACGTCGCCCTGATACGGGCAGCCGAGCGAGCAGGACACGCTGCCGCGCAGCCGCAAGCCCGCATCCTTCGCGGCGCGCGCGACGGGCTCGAAGCGCGCGATGCTGTCGGCGATGCTGCAATTGATGTTCTTCTGCGAGAACGCCTCGCTCGCGGCGCCGAAGATCACGACTTCGTCGGCCCGCGCGGCCAGCGCGTTCTCGAAACCCTTGAGATTCGGCGTGAGCACCGAATAGAGCGTGCCCGCGCGCCGCTCGATGCCGGCCATCACCTGCGCGCCGTCGGCCATCTGCGGCACCCATTTCGGCGAGACGAACGACGCCGCCTCGACGTTGCGGAACCCGGCCCGCGACAACCGGTTCACGAGTTCGATCTTCACGTCGGTCGGAACGAAGTCCTTTTCGTTCTGCAGGCCGTCGCGCGGGCCGACTTCAACGATCTTCACGGATGGGGGAAATGTCATGGTTGTCTCCTGATGCCTGAATCCTGATGGGGGCGAGCGGCGGACCGTCGAGGTCAGTAGCCGCGCGCGTAATCGACGATCCCGCCGATCGCTTCCCCGCGCTCCAGCGCGCCGATCTTCGCGGCGATCTGCTCGATCGCCTCGGCGCGCAGGGTTTCCGCCGAAATATGCGGGGTGATCGCGATGCGCGGCTCGCGCCAGAACGGATGATCGGCGGGCAGCGGTTCGCGCTCGAATACGTCGAGCGTCGCGGCGGCGATCCGGCCGGACGCGAGCGCGTCGAGCAGGTCGGCCTCGACGAGGTGCGCGCCGCGCGCGACGTTGATCAGATACGCGCCGGTCGCGAGCTTGGAGAACGTGTGCGCGTTCAGCACGCCGCGAGTGTCGGGCGTGCTGGGCAGCAGGTTCACGAGGACTTTCGCGCCGTCGAGGAAGGCGTCGAGCGCGGCATCGCCCGGGCGCACGTCGCCCGCATGCGTCGCGACGCCTTCGATGTGCTTTGAGCGGCGGCTGTATCCGCGCACCGGCAGGTTCAACGCCGCGAGCGCGCGCGCGACCTGCTCGCCCAGCACGCCGAGGCCGAGCACGCCGACCGTGAAGGTCGCGCGCGGATGCGCGGGCAGCGGCCGCCACAGCCGGTCGCGCCGCTGCTGATCGTACTCGTCGAAGCGGCGCAGATAGCGCAGTACCGCATGGGTCACGTACTCGACCATCTGCGGCGCCATGCCGGTGTCCTCGAGCCGCACGAGCGGCAGCTCGCGCGGCAGCGTGCCGGGATGCGCGTGCTCCAGCGCGAGCAGCGCATCGACGCCCGCGCCGAGATTGAACACCGCGCGCAATCCGTCGCGCGGCGCGAAGAACGCGCGCGGCGCGCGCCAGACGAGCGCGTAGTCGGCGCGCGCGTCGTCGCCCGGCTGCCACGCGCGAAGCCGCGCGCCGGGCAGCGCGCGGGCGATCTCGCGCTGCCAGTCGGCGGCGTCCTGATGCGGGGAGTAAAACAGCAGGTCCATGCGGCTCACTTCGCGAACAGCTGGCCGATGTCGGCGAACGCCTTGAACTCGAGTGCATTGCCGCACGGATCGAGGAAGAACATCGTCGCCTGCTCGCCCACTTCGCCCTTGAAGCGCAGGTGCGGCTCGATCACGAACGACGTGCCGGCCGCCGTCAGGCGATCGGCGAGCGCCTGCCATTCGTCCATCGACAGCACGACGCCGAAGTGACGCACCGGCACATCGTCGCCGTCCACCGGGTTGACGCCGGCGCGGCCGGTTTCGTCGGGCGCGAGGTGCGCGACCAGTTGATGGCCGAAAAAATCGAAATCGACCCAGCGATCGGAACTGCGGCCTTCGGCGCAGCCGAGCAGGCCGCCGTAGAAGCGCCGCGCGTGATCGAGGCTCGTGACGGGAAAGGCCAGGTGGAACGGGCGCAACGCGCCGGGAAGCGGGGCGGGCATCAAACGTCTCCTGAGTGAGGCCCTCATTCTACGGTTTCGGCGCCGGTTTCGCCGCCGCGCGCCGAAATGCAAAGCACAAAAAATTGGTTCGTCGCGCGTGTGGTCCACACCACAATCGGAACCAGACTCCCAGCCTAGCGAGGCAAACATGCGCGCATGCAGCAAATCGAACTGGCCGCCGCGGCTCGTGACCGTGCCCGGGCTGCACGGCAGCGAAGGCGCGCATTGGCAGACCTGGCTGGAGCGGCAGTTCGCGCGTTCGCTGCGCGTCGAACAGGACGACTGGGACGCGCCGCAGCTGGCCCGCTGGGCGCAGTCGGTGCGGGATCTGCTCGCGCGCGAACGCGGGCCGTTCGTGCTTGCCGCGCACAGCTTCGGCTGCCTCGCGGCCGCGCACGCGCTCACGCAGCGCGGCACGCCGACAGCGGACGTCGCCGGCGTGCTGCTCGTCGCACCGGCGAGCCCCCGGAAATTCACCTTCGCGGGCGCGTTCGAAGGCCGGCGTCTGACCGTGCCGTCGATCGTGATCGGCAGCGAAACCGATCCGTGGATGAGCGCGGGCGAGGCGCGCGAACTCGCGCACCGGCTCGGCAGCGCGTACGTCAACCTGGGCGATGCCGGTCATATCAACACGGCGGCCGGCTACGGCCCGTGGCCGCGCGCGAAGTACTTCATCGATACGCTCGTGCATTGCGCGGCGCCGCTGCGGTTCCGCGATCCGGCGGGGGAGTTCGAGCCGCCGGCGCGCGCAGTGGCCGCGACGGCGGCGGCGTGACGCGGCGGCCGTCGCGCGCGGCCGTCCGATAAAAAAGCCTGGCGCGCGGCCAGGCTTTTGTCGTGGGTCGGGCCGCCGGCTCAGGCGGTCACGGGCGCGACCGCCGCCGGATCGGAATAGCTCGGGCGGCCGTTCTCGATGTGGCCGGCGAAGCGGCGCACGAAGTCGCCCGTCGCGGCGTCCGACACGGTGACGTCGTACCAGTGGTGGCTCGACGCGAGCAGCCACTGTTCGACGCGCTCCTCGCCCCCGTGCAGGGTCAGTCGGCGGGCGGGCGCACCGTACGCGTTGTCGGTCAGCGTGAGCTGCACGCGTTCCCCGCCGTGGTTCGTGATCTTCAGGAACAGATTGCCGTTCGCGACGTCGTAGCCCGCTTTCACCTCCGGATGCGCGGCCGAGCGCCAGCCGTGCTGCGCCTGTGCGACGGCCTTGCCGGCGAAGCTGCGCACGAAGCCGTTCGGGCCGTACACCGTGAACGCGTACGCGCCCCCCGTCACCGACAGATCGAACTCGTCGTGCAGCGTGTGGTGCGCGCCGACCGTATAGCGCCACGGACCGTCGGTGCGGTTCGACGCGTACACGTAGAAATGCGCGCCCTGGTCGCCGCGGTTCGCGAACTCGATGCGCAGCTGCGTGCCGTGCAGCGACGCATTCGCGTGCAGTTCGTACGGCAGCGCGCGCGCCGGGCGCACGCCGGGTTCCTGCGGATCGATCGGGCTCGGCTGAGCCGGCACCGTCGGCGCGGGCTTGGTCGTGCACAGCTGGTCCGCGATCGAACGGTAGTTGCTGGTGTCGGGAAGCGGCGGCAACGTCGCATCCGGCGTGCGGAAATCGAACGCCGACGTGAGGTTGCCGCACACGGTCCGACGCCACGGCGTGATGTTCGGCTCGTCGATCCCGAAGCGCTCGCCGATGAAGCGGATCACCGACGTGTGATCGAACACCTGCGAGCACACGAAGCCGCCCTTGGTCCACGGCGACACGACCGTCATCGGCACGCGCGGCCCGAGGCCGTAAGGCAGGCCGTCGGCGGTGTAGCTGCCGCCGCGTCCGGGGTTCACGACGTTGTGGATCTCGCCGTCGACCGTCACGGTCGACAGGCCCTGCGCGCGCGTGGTGGCCGGCTGCGGCGGCACGACGTGATCGAAGAAGCCGTCGTTCTCGTCGTACATGATGAACAGCACGGTCTTGCGCCACACGTCGGGATTCGCGGTCAGCGCGTCGAGGATCTGCGACGTGTAGTTCGCGCCGTACGCGGGCGTGTATTTCGGATGTTCGGAGAACGCGGCGGGCGGCAGCAGCCACGACACCTGCGGCAGCTTGTTCGCCAGTACGTCGGCCTTCAGGTCGTCGAGCGTGCGCGCCGTCTGCGCGCGCTGGTAGAGCGACGAACCCGGCTGCGCGTTGATGAAGTTCGCGAAGTTCTGCAGGACGTTCGTGCCGTAGTTGCCGTTGATCGGGTCGTTGCCGTTCACGCCCTGCTGATAGACCTGCCACGACACGCCGCGCGCTTCCAGGCGCTCCGGGAAGGTCGTCCACGACAGCAGCTGGTATTGCGGCGGGCCGTCGCCGTCGACGTAGTCGTTGTTGTCGAGCAGCGGGCCGCCGAACTTGCCGGTCGGATCGACGGTGCCCGTCATCAGGTACGAGCGGTTCGGGTGGGTCGGGCCGGGCAGCGAGCAGAAGTAGTTGTCGCAGACCGTGAACGCATCGGCGAGCGCGTAGTGGAACGGGATGTCCTCGCGCACGTGATAGCCCATCGTCATGTCGGTCTTGTTCGCGGGCCACTGGTCGTAGCGCCCGCCGTCGATCGCGGCCTGCGTCTTGTACCACGAGTGGTCGAGATCGCCGATGCACTGCGCGCTCGTCGTCAGCGTGTTCAGGCGGAACGGCAGCACCGGCTGCGCGGCGTTCGCCTTCGACGGCTGGTACCACACCGGCTTGCCGTTCGGCAGCGCGATCGGGAAGCGATCGTTGTAGCCGCGCACGCCGCGCAGGTGTCCGAAGTAATGATCGAACGAGCGGTTTTCCTGCATGAAGACCACGACGTGCTCGACGTCGCGGATCGTGCCGGTGCCCGGCGCGGCCGGGATCGCGAGCGCGCGGCGGATCGACTCGGGGAACACGGTGAGCGCGGCGGCGGCGCCCGCGGAATTGGCAACGGTATGCAGGAAACGGCGGCGACTTTCTGACGTCATGTTTTCACCTCTGGCGGGTTCTGCGGGGGGACGGAAGCAGGCGATCAGCCGGGCGTCGATGCGGGCGCGGCCGCCGTGGCGGTCGAGTCGGGCGCGTCGTCGCTGTCGTCGGGCGGATAGTGAACGACCGGCGTGGCAAGCGGCGCGTCGCCCGACGCACCGCCGCTGGCGGGCGCCGTGCTGTTGAACGCGCTCGCCGTGTCGCCGGCGTTCGCCGAGGCCCCCGTCTGCCGTGCGTCGGCGCCGGCTCGCGCGGCATGCGTGGCGTCGTCGCTGCAGGCGGCGAGCAGCACGGCGGCGGAAAGGGCTAGGACGACGGTCGCGCGGTGACGCATCGGATGTCTCCAGGTAAAAGGCTGATCGCGAATCGCCGGAAAGTATGAAGAGACGATGAGACGATTCCGTGAAACGTTTGCAACAGCGGTGTTATGACGATTTCCTTGCGTATTCCTGACGATTTCCCGTCGCCGTCGCCGTCTCGCATCGCGGCGGCGTGCGGGCGCCCGCGTTACCGGCGCGGCGTCTTGCGGCGTACTTCGCCGCGCAGCCAGTCGAGCCACGCGTGGATCGCCGCGTGCTTCGGATGGCCGTCGCGCCACACGACATAGTGCGCGTAGACGTCGACGATGGCGACCTTCGACACCCGCACCAGCGCACCCGACGCGAGTTCGGGCGCGATCAGCGAACGGCGCGCGAGCGCGACGCCGCGGCCGTGCAGCACCGCGTCGATCAGCGCCTCCGGATCGCTGAAGCGCGGTGCGCGGGGATGCTCGGTGAGGTCGAGCCGGGCGGCCTGAAGCCACGGCTCCCACGGCTGCGCGTGATGCCGCAGCAGCGTCGCGCTCAGCAGGTCGGCGGCGGCGCGCGGCGGGATGCCGTCGCGATTGCGGTAGGCCGGACTCGCGACCGGGAACACCGTCTCGTCCATCAGTTTCTCCGCGACGACGCCGGGCCACGAACCCGGGCCGTAGCGCAGCGCGACGTCGACGCGGTCGCGCTTGCCGAGCGGCGCGAGCCGCACGTCCGGGTGCAGTGCGATCTCGATCGACGGATGCAGCGCGCGAAAGCGCGGCAGGCGCGGTTCGAGCCAGCGCGCGGCGACGCTCGGCAGCACGCCGACGTGCAGGGTTTCGGCGGGCGGGCCTGCAACGGCGGCACGGCCGGCGCGCGTCGGCTCGAACGCGCGCTCGAGCACGCTCAGCCCTTGCCGGACCTGCAGCGCCAGCGCGTGCGCGGCCGGGGTGGGCGTCGCGCCGTGGCGCTCGCGGACGAACAGCGGGCGGCCGACTTGCGCTTCGAGCGCGCGCACGTGCTGGCTGACCGCGCCCTGGGTGAGCGCGAGCGCATCGGCGGCGCGCGTGAAGCTCTGCAGCCGCACCGACGCTTCGAAGGCGCGCAGGGTCTGCAGCGGAGGAATCGGTGAACGGGCCATCGCGTATTAGTAACACTAATGTCTGAGCGTCACAATTTATCGTTTGTCGCGCCCCGATGCGATTCCTACACTCGCGCCATCTTCACTCGACACCCGGAGTCGCCGCGATGAATGCCTATCGTCTCTACTATTCCCCGGGGGCGTGCTCGCTCGCCGTACACATCGCGCTGGAGGAAACGGGCGCGCCGTTCGACGCGGAGGTCGTCTCGGTCGCGTCGGGCGACAACACCGGCGCGCGCTACCTCGCGATCAACCCGAAGGCGCGAGTACCCGCGCTTGCGATTCCGGGGGAGGCGGGGGCGCTCACCGAAACGCCCGCGATCCTGACTTATCTCGCGCGGCGCCATCCGGACGCCCAGTTGCTGCCGCTCGACGATCCGCTGCGCGAGGCGCGCTGCCAGGAGTGGCTCGCGTGGCTCGTCGGCTGGACCCATGGCGTCGGCTACGGCGCGCTGTGGCGGCCGGGCCGCTTTGCCGCCGATCCGTCCGTGCACGGGACGATCAGTGCGCACGGACGCGGCGTGATCGCGGCGGCGAACGACACGATCGAGGCCGGGCTGGGCGACGGCCGCGCGTGGGCGGAGCCCGGCGGCTATTCGATCGTCGATCCGTTCCTGCTGGTGCTGTACCGCTGGGGCCAGGCGGTCGGCTTCGAGATGGAGCGCCACCCCGCGTGGAGCGCGCATACGCAGCGCGTGGCCGGGCGCGACGCGGTGCGGCGCGCGCTGGCGCGCGAGGGCCGGTAACGACCCGGGCGGGTGCGCCGGCCCCGCCGCGCTCACGGCGCGCGGTGCGCCGGGCGCGGAAATAGCGGGTAGGCGCCGCATGCGCACAGCGCGGCGGCCAGCCACACGACGCCCCACGTGGCGCTCGCGAGCAGAGGCGGGATCGCCAGCGGCGTCAGGAAGAAACCGACGTACACGGCGGTATTGGCCATGCCGAGCGCGGTGCCGGCCTGATCGGCGCCGGCCAGCGTCGCCAGTTCCGTGTACGCGACGCCGTGCCACGCCGACACGCATACCCCCGCGATCACGAGCAACGCCACGATCGCGCCGATCGGTATCTGGCGTCCGGCCGCCGTCGCGAGCGCCAGCATCGCGAACGCCGCGGCGGCCACCAGCACCGAGCCGCGCAGGTACGCGCGGCGGTTGCCGTGCCGGTCGGTGTAGCGGCCGCTCCAGACGCGCATCACCATGGCGCCGGCCTGGAGCGCGACCATCGCCGCGGTGATGCCCGCGAGGCCCAGGCGGCCGAAATCGTGGAGGAACACGGTCGCGAACGTGAGCACCGCGAACTGCGGCGAGCACAGCAGGCCGATGCCGAGCACGACGCGCCAGATCGGCCCGCTGCGCAGCGGATGACGGCGGGCGTCGGCGCCGGTGCCGGACGGGGCGGACGCGGGGCGTCCCGGCGCGGCGTGCTCGGGCGGTTCGTGCAGCCAGCGCCACGTGAGCGCGGCGGAACCGACGCACAGCAGCGCCAGCGCGCCGTAGACGCCCGCGAAGCCGAATCGCGACGCGAGCGACGGCAGCAGCGCCGCGCCGACGCCGCCGCCGAGCGGCACCGCGGTCTGGCGGATGCTCATCGCCAGACCGCGTTCGCCTTCGCCGAACCAGCGCATCACGGCCCGGCCGCTCGAACCGTTGACGCTGCCGCCGAGCAGGCCGACCCCCATCATCGCGGCCGCGAGCAGCATCACGGGCGGCACGCCGTGCGCGGACGGCACCACCGCGCAGGCCATCGCGACGAGCGCGGCGGCGGTGGCGAGCAGGCCGGTCAAGAGCACCCGGCGGTCGCCCCAGTGGTCGGCCGCCATGCCCCACGGCAGTTCGGAGAGCGCCACGCCGAGCCCGAACGCACCGAGCACGACGCCCAGCGCGCCGTTGCCGAAGTGGTAGTCGGCGCGCAGCCAGACGGCCGTGGTCGGGATCCCGGCGGCGGCGGCGGAGAAACTCATGTTGGCGGCGACGCCCACGCCCAGCACCCGCCAGCGGTGCGAAGCCGGCGGATGAGGCGCGCGTGCGGCCCGGCGGAACGGGATGGCAGCCGGCGTTTCCATGATGGGGACTCCCTGAATGACGTTGACGGAGCCCAGTGTCGCGCCGTACATTCATCCTGAATATCGGAAAGTTTCGAATCAATCGTTCGATAAAACAGGATGGTTGTCATGTCGCAAACCAACTTCGACGTCGCCGCGCTGCGCAGCCTCGTCGCCGGCATGGATCTCGGCAGCTTCGCGAAGGCGGCCGACCGGGTCGCGCGCTCGTCGTCGGCGGTCAGCGCGCAGATCCGGAAGCTCGAGGCGCAGGCCGGCGCGCCGCTGTTTCGCAAGGAGGGGCGCGGCCTCGCGCTCACCGATGCGGGCGAGGCGATGCTCAGCTACGCGCGGCGCCTGATCGAACTGAACGACGAGGCGGCCGCCGCGGTACGCGGCGTGAATCTCGACGGCTGGGTGCGGATCGGTCTGCAGGAGGATTTCGGCGAGGCGGTGCTGCCCGACGTGCTGGGCCGTTTCGCGCGCGCGCATCCGAAGGTGCGGATCGAGGCGCGGGTCGCGCGTAATGCCGAATTGCTCGAACGGATCGACGCGAATCAGCTCGATCTCGCGCTGGTGTGGGGCGATTCGGCGTCGGCGGCGTTTGCCGCGCGCGCGGGTGTCGTCGGCGAACCGATCGCGGAGATCCCGATGCGCTGGATCGGCCCCGCGACGCACGCCGGGTTCGACGCCGCTGAGCCGCTGCCGCTCGTGGTGTTCGACCGGCCGTGCGTGTTCTTCGGCGCGGCGACCGCCGCGCTCGACCGCGCGGGCGTGCCGTGGCGGGTCGCGTTCACGAGTCCCAGCCTCGCGGGACTGTGGGCGGCAGCGGCGGCGGGGCTCGGGCTGACGGTGCGCTCCTGCTACGGGCTGCCCGCGTCGGTGCGCGCGCTCGAACCGGCGGCGGCCGGCCTGCCCGCGCTGCCCACGATGCCGCTCGTGTTGTTGAAGAACACGTCGGCGGCGACGCCCACTGTCGAGCGGCTCGCGCAAATCATGCTGCAGGCGGTGCGCATGCCCGTTGCGGCGGTCGACGCGCTGGCGGCGTGAGCGGATGCGGTAGCGCGTAGGCCGTGCGGGGAGGTTGCCGAGTCGCGGCGCTGCCGAACCGCTGAATCGCAGCACCGCCGAGCCGCCGAGTCGCTGAGCCGCTGAGCCGCTGAATCGCCGAACCGCCGAACCGCCGAACCGCCGAACCGCCGAACCGCCGAACCGCCGAACCGCCGAACCGCCGAACCGCCGAACCGCCGAACCGCCGAACCGCCGAACCGCCGAACCGCCGAACCGCCGAACCGCCGAACCGCCGAACCGCCGAACCGCCGAACCGCCGAACCGCCGAACCGCCGAACCGCCGAACCGCCGAACCGCCGAACCGCCGAACCGCCGAACCGCCGAACCGCCGAACCGCCGAACCGCCGAACCGCCGAACCGCCGAACCGCCGAACCGCCGAACCGCCGAACCGCCGAACCGCCGAACCGCCGAACCGCCGAACCGCCGAACCGCCGAACCGCCGAACCGCCGAACCGCCGAACCGCCGAACCGCCGAACCGCCGAACCGCCGAACCGCCGAACCGCCGAACCGCCGAACCGCCGAACCGCCGAACCGCCGAACCGCCGAACCGCCGAACCGCCGAACCGCCGAACCGCCGAACCGCCGAACCGCCGAACCGCCGAACCGCCGAACCGCCGAACCGCCGAACCGCCGAACCGCCGAACCGCCGAACCGCCGAACCGCCGAACCGCCGAACCGCCGAACCGCCGAACCGCCGAACCGCCGAACCGCCGAACCGCCGAACCGCCGAACCGCCGAACCGCCGAACCGCCGAACCGCCGAACCGCCGAACCGCCGAACCGCCGAACCGCCGAACCGCCGAACCGCCGAACCGCCGAACCGCCGAACCGCCGAACCGCCGAACCGCCGAACCGCCGAACCGCCGAACCGCCGAACCGCCGAACCGCCGAACCGCCGAACCGCCGAACCGCCGAACCGCCGAACCGCCGAACCGCCGAACCGCCGAACCGCCGAACCGCCGAACCGCCGAACCGCCGAACCGCCGAACCGCCGAACCGCCGAATCGCCGAATCGCCGAATCGCGCTGCGCCGAGGTGCACGGACGCAGGCGCTCGGACGCAGGCGCTCGGGCGGGCCGCTCAGGCCGCCGCCGCCGTCGCTTCGAGCGTGTCCAGCAGCGTGCGCAAGTGCGTGCGCAACGCGTCGCTCACGGGCATGAATGGCAGCCGCAGGCGGTCCTCGCACCATCCCTGCTGCGCCAGCAGCGCCTTCACCGGCGCCGGGTTCGGCTCGGCGAACAGCGCGCGCACGAGCGGCTGCAGCGCGACCGCGATGCCGCGCGCTTGTTCGAGTTCGCGTTGCCGCAACAGCGCGTGCATCCGCACGTGCCACGCGGGCAGCAGGTGAGCGGAACTGGCGATCGTGCCGTGCGCGCCGACGCACAGCGCCGCGAAATTCTGGTTGTCGTCGCCGGAGAAGATACGCAGCGGCGTTTCGTGCACGAGCCGCATCATCCGGTCGATGCTGCCGCCGCACTCCTTCACGCCGACGACGCGCGGATCGCACGCCAGCGCCTGCAGCGTGTCCAGCTCGACGTCGACGCCGGTCCGGTACGGAATGTTGTAGACCAGCAGCGGCAGGCCGGACGCCTCGACGATCGCCTCGAAGTGCCGCCGGATGCCCTCCTGCGTCGGGCGCACGTAGGTGGGCGGCGTGACGAGCAGGCCGTCGGGGCCGAGCGCCGCGAGTGCGCGCGCGCGGTCGGCGGCGGCCTGCGTCGCGCTGTGCGACAGGCCGAGCACGATCGGCCGCCCGGGCGCCGCGCCGCGCAAGGTCGCGTACACGGCTTCCTGTTCCGCCGCGTCGAGCAGCGCGCCTTCGCCCGTGGTCGCGCCGGCGATGAAGCCGGCGATGCCCTCCGCCGCATAGTGGCGCGCGAGCCGCGCGAGCGCGGCATGATCGACGCCGCCCTGATGGAACGGCGTGATGATCGGCAGCCAGATACCTTCGAAACGAACCTGCATGATGATGAGCCTCTTGATGAAACGGATTGAACGGAACCGTTCCGCCGGCGGGCGCCGGAGCGAGGCATTCGAGAAGGTGAGCGCACCTGCGAGTATCCCGTCCGGCTGATCGCCTGACGGGACGCGACATCCCCGTCAGTCGAGGAGTCGTTTTTTCAGTTTGAGGCCGGCCATGCGCGCGCCTGCCGCGACGGCGGCGAAGAGCGGGAACGAACGTGGGACGATCGGCATGGCGGACGGGACAATGAACTGAGCGGGCATCTTAGCACCGCGGCCCGTGGCCTGGCCAGCGCCCGGCGGCCGAGGCCGCTCATGACTTTTGATGCTGATCTCAACACGATTGGTTCTAAGGGAGTCGCGCGCGGCCCGGCTAAAATCGCCGCTTACCCATACCTGACAACCATCCGAGCGGAGCATCATCGATGAAGCACACCCTGGGGATCGGCCGCTGGCTGCTGGCCGGCGCGACGGCGGCGGCGCTGGGCGCGGCGGCGAGCGCGCACGCCGACACCGCGCTGCTGAACGTGTCCTACGACGTCACGCGCGAGTTGTACAAGGACATCAACGCCGGGTTCGTCGCCGCGTACAAGCAGAAGACCGGCGAGACGGTATCGATCCGGCAGTCGCACGGCGCGTCGAGCGCGCAGGCGCTGTCGGTGCTGCAGGGCCTGCAGGCCGACGTCGTGACGATGAACCAGCCGAACGACATCGATCTGCTCGCCGAGCGCGGCCAGCTGCTGTCGAAGGACTGGCGCGCGCGCCTGCCGAACCAAAGCTCGCCGTACTCGACGACGATGGTGTTCCTGGTGCGCAAGGGCAATCCGAAGCAGATCAAGGACTGGAGCGATCTCGCGAAGCCGGGCGTGCAGGTGATCATCGCGAATCCGAAAACATCGGGCAACGGACGCTACGCGTATCTGGCCGCGTGGGGCTACCAGAAGCTGAAGGGCGCGAGCGATGCGCAGGCGCTCGACTTCGAGAAGGCGATTTTCCGCAACGTGCCGGTGCTCGACTCCGGCGGCCGCGGCGCGACCACCACCTTCACGCAGCGCGGCATCGGCGACGTGCTCGTCACGTTCGAGAACGAGGTCGCGCTGATGGACACGGGTGCGTCCGGCGCGAACTTCGACGCCGTGTACCCGTCCGCGAGCATTCTCGCGGAGCCGCCCGTCGCGGTGGTCGACAAGGTGGTCGACAAGAAGGGCACCCGCAAGGAGGCGCAAGCCTACCTCGAGTACCTGTACACGCCCGCCGCGCAGGAAATCGTCGCGCGGCATCATCTGCGGCCGCGCGATCCGGACGTGCTGAAGAAGCACGCGAGCGAATTCAGGCCGCTCAAGACCTTCAGCGTCGAACAGGTTTTCGGCAGCTGGGCGAACGCGCAGAAAACCCATTTCGCCGACGGCGGGACGTTCGACCAGATCATCGTCGACCGGAAGTAAGCAACCCCGGGCGCGCGGCAGGCGCGCCGCGCGGGGAAAACGGCAAGCACGGGCAACCTGCTTGCCGTTGCCATTGCGGCGGCCCGGCGGATGCGCCGCCGCCCGCGAGCGCGGCCGGATCCGTCAGGTCAACCGGCCGCGCGCCATGCTACGCTCGTCGCACCCCGATCCGGCGAGGCTTGCGATGACAGTCGATTCCCGTTCCGAACCCGCCCGCGAGACCGGCCGGCCCAGGCCGACGCGCGGCCGCCGGATCTGGTCCGGCACCCGCTACGTGACCGCGTACGGCCTCTCGGCGCCCGGCTGGCGCGACCTGTACTACTGGGCGCTGAAGGTGAGCTGGCCGGTATTTTTCGCGTCGCTCGCGCTGCTGTTCCTGGTCAACAACGCGGTATTCGCGACGCTCTATCAGCTTGGGCGCGGGGCGATCGCGAACCAGTCGCCGCCGGGTTTCGCGGGCGCGTTCTTCTTCAGCGTCGAAACCCTCGCGACCGTCGGCTACGGCGACATGCATCCGCAGACCGTCTATGCGCACCTCGTCGCGACCTTCGAGATCTTCGTCGGGATGTCGGGGATCGCGTTGTCGACGGGCCTCGTGTTCGCGCGCTTCGCCCGGCCGCGCGCGAAGATCCTGTTCGCGCGCCACGCGGTGGTGCGTCCGCTGAACGGCCGCATGACGCTGATGGTGCGTGCCGCGAACGCACGCCAGAACGTGATCGCCGAAGCACGCGCGAAGCTGCGCCTGATGCGCAGGGAAGGCACGCCCGAAGGCTACGGAATGCTCAAGATCCACGATCTGAAGCTGGTCCGCAGCGAGCATCCGATCTTCCTGCTCGGCTGGAATCTGATGCACGTGATCGACGAGGCGAGCCCGCTCCACGGCGCGACGCCGGAATCGCTCGCCGCCTGCAGCGCGCTCGTGATGGTGATGATCGAAGGCTCGGACGAGACCACCGCGCAGGTGATGCAGGCGCGCCATGCGTGGGAGCACGACCAGATCAGCTGGAATCACCGCTACGTCGATCTGATGAGCGAGGTCGACGGCATGACGCACATCGACTACAGCCGCTTCAACGATGTCGAGCCGCTGGAGCCGCTGCCCGCGGCCGAGGTCAGCCGGGCATGAGGCGCCGGATCTCGCGCGCTTCGATTGCCTTCGCGCGCACATAGGCGTCGCGCGCTTGCGCCCGGGCGACGTAGTCGCCGAACAGCCCGTCGCGCGGCAGGACCTTCGCGCCCAGTGCGATCTCGAGCGTGTTCGCGAGCAGGATGTCGGCGGCGCAAAAGCGTTCGCCGAGCAGCCAGGGCTGACCGGCGAGCGTGGCGTCGAGCGCACGCCGCACGCGCTCGAGATTGCCCCAGCCGAAGCTGACCGGATTGCTCGCCGCGCCCGTGAGTTTTTCCGCCATCGCGGGCTCCAGGCACGCGGGCGTGAAGGTCATCCACTGCAGGAAGCGGCCGCGCAACGGATCGCCGGCGGGGGCGCCGAGGCGCGCGTCCGGAAAACGATCGGCAAGATACAGCAGCACCGCCTCCGATTCGCCGAACGCCTCGCCGCCGTCCTCCAGCGCGGGCAGCTTGCCCATCGGATTCACCTTCAGGAATGCGTCGCCGTTCTGCTCGTTCGCGGGGAGGCTGACGGGCACCAGCGCGTAGGTCGTGCCGATTTCCTCGAGCATCCACAGCGCGCGGAACGCGCGGGTCTTCGGCCAGTAATACAGTTTCATCGGGCGTCTCCTGCGATGGCGTTGCCGGGCTGCCAGCTTATCGCGCGCGGCGGCGGCGGGCGAGTGGCTTCGACCCGGCGGCCGCGGGCGAGGTCGGTTCGGCGCGGGGCGCCGTGCCGCTATTGCGCCGCACCATTGCGGTTCGCCGGCGGGCCGGGCGAGCGGCGCGGCAAATCTCTCTCAATTCCCGTGAAAAGCGTCGGCAGTCTTGCTCCGATCGTCGATCGGCTCGCGAGATAAGAAAAAATTTTCTCCGATCGGCGCTAAAAAATAGAGTCCATTCGGCGGTGTGCCGGAAATCGTCCGATCGGCTTCCCGGACGCCCGATTGCGCGCCAGCCCAGAACAACATGAATCAGGAGACACCCCCATGACCGCCCGGTTGCCCCTCGACGGCCAGCCCGACCTGTCCGACTACCGCCTCACCGACAACCTCGCCGCGACGCGCGGCCGGATCTTCCTCACCGGCACGCAGGCGCTCGTGCGCCTGCTGCTGATGCAGCGCGCGCTCGACGCCGCGCGCGGCGTGAATTCGGCGGGCTTCGTCAGCGGCTACCGCGGCTCGCCGCTCGGCATGGTCGACCAGCAGCTGTGGAAAGCTAAAAAGCTGCTCGACGCGAGCGGCGTGCGCTTCCTGCCCGCGATCAACGAGGAGCTTGGCGGCACGGCCGTGCTCGGCACGCAGCGCGTCGAGGCGGACCCGGAGCGCACCGTCGACGGCGTGTTCGCGATGTGGTACGGGAAGGGGCCGGGCGTCGATCGCGCGGGCGACGCGTTGAAGCACGGCAATGCGTACGGCGCGTCGCCGCACGGCGGCGTGCTGGTGGTGGCGGGCGACGACCACGGCTGCGTGTCGTCGTCGATGCCGCACCAGAGCGACTTCGCGATGATGGCGTGGCACATGCCGGTCGTGAATCCGTCGAACCTGGCCGACATGCTCGAATTCGGCCTGTACGGCTGGGCGCTGTCGCGTTTCTCGGGCGCGTGGGTCGGCTTCAAGGCGATTTCCGAAACCGTCGAATCGGGCTCGACCGTCGATCTCGACGCGCTGCAGACGGACTGGCCCGCGCCGGCCGGCTTCGAGCCGCCCGCGGATGGCTTGCACAACCGCTGGCCCGACCTGCCGAGCCTCGCGATCGAGGCGCGGCTGGCCGCGAAGCTCGACGCGGTGCGCCACTTCTCGCGTACCCACAGCATCGACAAGTGGATCGCGAAGAGCGCGCACGCGAACGTCGGGATCGTGACCTGCGGCAAGGCGCACCTCGACCTGATGGAAGCGCTGCGCCGGCTCGATCTCACCGTCGCCGATCTCGACGCGGCGGGCGTGCGGATCTACAAGGTCGGCCTGTCGTTCCCGCTCGAGATGACGCGTATCGACCGGTTCGTCGACGGCCTGTCCGACGTGCTCGTGATCGAGGAGAAGGGGCCGGTGATCGAGCAGCAGATCAAGGACTACCTGTACAACCGCGAGCAGGGCGCGCGCCCGCGCGTGCTGGGCAAGCACGACGCGGCGGGCGCGCCGCTGCTGCCGGAGCTGGGCGAGCTGCGGCCGTCGCGGATCCTGCCTGTGTTCGCCGACTGGCTCGCGCGCCACAAGCCGGCGCTCGACCGCCGCGCGCGGGTCGTCGATCTGGTCGCGCCGCGGATCCTGTCGAACGAGGCCGACGCGGTGAAGCGCACGCCGTACTTCTGCTCGGGATGCCCGCACAACACGTCGACGAAGGTGCCGGACGGATCGATCGCGCAGGCGGGGATCGGCTGCCACTTCATGGCGTCGTGGATGGAGCGCGACACGACCGGGCTGATCCAGATGGGCGGCGAAGGCGTCGACTGGGCCGCGCACGCGATGTTCACCAACACGCGCCACGTGTTCCAGAACCTCGGCGACGGCACCTACTTCCACTCGGGCATTCTCGCGATCCGCCAGGCCGTCGCGGCCCGCGCGAACATCACCTACAAGATCCTCTACAACGACGCGGTCGCGATGACGGGCGGCCAGCCGGTCGACGGCAGCATCTCGGTGCCGCAGATCGCGCGGCAGGTCGAGGCCGAGGGCGTGTCGCGCTTCGTGGTGGTGTCGGACGAGCCGGAGAAATACGACGGCCATCACGGCCTGTTCCCGAACGGCACGACCTTCCATCACCGCAGCGAGATGGACGCGGTGCAGCGCGAACTGCGCGATACCGACGGCGTGACCGTGCTGATCTACGACCAGACCTGCGCGGCGGAGAAGCGCCGCCGCCGCAAGAAGGGCGAATTCCCCGATCCGGACAAGCGGCTGTTCATCAACGACGCGGTGTGCGAAGGCTGCGGCGACTGCGGCGTGCAGTCGAACTGCCTGTCGGTCGAGCCGCTCGAAACGCCGCTGGGCCGCAAGCGCCGCATCGACCAGTCGTCGTGCAACAAGGACTTCTCGTGCGTGAACGGCTTCTGCCCGAGCTTCGTCACGGTCGAGGGCGCGAAGCTCAAGAAGGCCGCGGGCGTCGCGTTCGACGAGGCCGCGCTGGCCGCGCGCGTCGACGGGCTGCCGACGCCCGCGACGCATCTCGACGCCGCGCCGTACGACATGCTCGTCACCGGCGTCGGCGGCACGGGCGTCGTGACGGTGGGCGCGCTGATCAGCATGGCCGCGCACCTCGAAGGCAAGAGCGCGTCGGTGCTCGATTTCATGGGGTTCGCGCAGAAGGGCGGATCGGTGCTGTCGTTCGTGCGGATCGCCGCGCGCGACGAGTGGCTGAACCAGGTGCGCATCGACACGCAGCAGGCCGACGTGCTGCTCGCGTGCGACATGGTGGTGGGCGCGGGCGGCGATGCGCTGCAGACCGTGCGGCGCGAACGTACCCGGATCGTCGTGAACACGCACCCGATCCCGAATGCGTCGTTCGTGCGGAACCCGGAGGCGAACCTGCACGCCGACGCGCTGCTCGCGAAGATGCAGCACGCGGCGGGCGACGGCTACCTGTCGAGCTGCGACGCGCAGGCGCTCGCGACGAAATTCCTCGGCGACACGATCGGCGCGAACATCCTGATGCTCGGGTTCGCCTGGCAGCTCGGGCTGGTGCCGGTGTCGCACGCTGCGTTGATGCGCGCGATCGAACTCAACAACGTCGCGGTGCCGATGAACCGGCTCGCGTTCGCGGTGGGCCGGCTGGCGGCGGCCGATGCGGCGGCGCTCGAAGCGTTGTGGGACGCGCGCCATCCGGTGCGGGAGGCCGCCGCGCCGCAGACCCTCGACGCGCTGGTCGCCGATCGCGAGGCGCGTCTCGCGGGCTACGGCGGCGCGAAGTATGTCGAGCGCTATCGCCGGCTGGTCGGCGCCGCGCGCGCGGCGGGCGACGAGCGCGTGACGCGCGGTGTCGCGACCACCTTCTACCGGCTGCTCGCGGTGAAGGACGAGTATGAGGTTGCGCGCCTGTACAGCGACGACGCGTTTCGCCGCGCGCTCGAAGCGCAGTTCGAAGGCGCGGCGGGCAAGGATTTCCGGGTGAAGTTCAACCTCGCGCCGCCGGCCACGGCGAAGCCGGGCAAGGGCGGCGCGGTGCCGAGGAAGCAGGTGTTCGGCCAGTGGATGTGGCCGGTGTTCGGCTGGCTGGCGCGCGTGCGCGGCTTGCGCGGCACGCGGCTCGATCCGTTCGGCGGGACCGTCGAACGACGGATGGAGCGCGCGCTGGCCGACGACTACGAGGCGACGCTGCGCGGCGCGCTGGCCGCGCTGTCCCCGGACAACGCGGAGCAGGTCGCGCAGCTGGCGGAGCTGCACGCGAAAGTGCGCGGCTACGGCCATGTGAAGCTGGCGAGCCTCGCGGGCGTGAAGCGCGCGGAGCGCGAGCTGGCGGCGCGGCTGTCGGTGCCGGCGGCCTCCAGCGCGGCCGTGCAGCGTGCGCTCGACGAGATGAAGGGCGCGGGATCGCTGCGCGGCATCCCGGTGGTGGCCGCGAAGTAGGCCGGGGTTCGCGCGAGCGGGGAGGGGCGCGGCGCGTGGCCGTCCGTCTCGCCCGGCTCATCGCGGCCGGCGGAGCACAGGCTCCGCCGGCCGCTTTCTTTTGGCGCGGCGAAACCGGCGGTCCTGCTTGTTATAGTGACGGGCGCGCGGCGTCGGGCGGCCGGCATGACGGCGGTTCCGGACGGCGCGCGCGGAATACGCGGGACAGGGGCGTGCGCCGACGCGGGCGCCCCCTTCCATCGAAAGGTGTCCGCATCGCTTGGCCGCATCGACGTTCGCGGCCCGGGGCGGCCGTTCCGCGACCATACCAACAGCAGCCGGCGCACCGGCTGGCCCGGCCTTCGGCCGGCCGCCGGCGGCCCGGCCATTCGAGGGGCGCAAGCCGATGAAGACGAGCATCATCAAGTGGATGGGAATCGCGGCGTTCGCCGCACTGGCGACGGCCGGCAGCGCCGCCGCGGCGGCGACGGCCGAGCCGCCGAAGATCATCATCGACAGCGACTACAACACCATGAGCGACGACGGCCAGCTCGGCGTGATGGCCGCGCAGCTGCAGGCCGAGGGCAAGCTGAAGGTGATGGGGATCACCGTCGTGTCGGGCAACCAGTGGCTCGAACAGGGCGTCGCCGACGCGCTCAAGTCGGTCGAACGGCTCGGCGTGGGCAAGCAGATCGGCGTGTATCGCGGCGCGGACTACGCGCTCGACCACGATCACGCGACGATCAAGCGCGAGCTGGCGGCCGGCGCGGGCGGCGACGGCTACCTGGGCGCGTGGAACCGACCCGAGCCGCGTCGCGCGGCGGACCTGAAGGCGCCGCCCGACGGTTTCGCGACGCACACGCAGGTGCAGCGCGAGAGCGCGGTCGATTTCATCATCCGCACCGTCAAGGCCAACCCGCACCAGATTACCGTGCTCGCGATCGGCCCGCTCACCAACATCGCGCTCGCGGTGAAGCGCAGCCCCGACATCGTGCCGCTGATCAAGCAGATCATCTACATGGGCGGCGCGCTCCACGTGCCGGGCAACACCACGAAGGCGGCCGAGTTCAACTGGTGGTTCGATCCGGAAGCCGCGCAGCAGGTCGTGCGCCTGCCGATTCCGCAGGTGGTGGTGCCGCTCGACGTCACCGACACGGTGTTCCTGACGAAGGCGATCTACGATCGCGTCGCCCATCCGGCGCACCCGAGCGCCGTCACCGAGGTTTACCGCAAGGAAATCGGCTATGGCTTCAGCGGCACCAACGGGTTCGAGAACAATCCGGCATACACGCAGAACATCTGGGACACGCTGACGGTTGCGTACCTGCTCGATCCGGCCTATGCGACCGACGTGTCGGAGGAGTACGTCGACGTCGTCGCGAAGCCGGGCAGCCCGGACAACGGCCGTTCGATCGGTTATGCGCAAGCGCCCGCGGGCGTCGCGCTGCAGAAGATGAAGGTGGTGAAGAAGTTCGACAACGCGCGTTTCTTCGATCTGTACGTCGATCTGCTGACGCGGCCGGTGCCGGTGAAACTGGCGGACTGAGCGCGGAGCGCGACGCGCGTGATGCGTGTCGTGTGCGTGATGCGTGAACGAAGCGAGGCGAGGCCTCGCTTCGTCGTATTCAGGCGTCAGGCCAGCCCCTTCTTGCGGGTCGACAGCGCGGTCTCCGACAGGTCGACCTCGCGCATCAGCTTGCCGAGCGTTTCGTCGTTGATCTTCTGCTCGCCGCGCAGCCGGTAGAGCACCGCGCGCTCGGCGCGGATCGCGGCGATCTTCATCTGCAACTCCATTTTCTCCGCCTGCTTCGCTTCTGCGCGCGGCTCGGCGCCCTCTTCGGTGAGGCCGGTCAGCCGGCGCCGGTACAGATCCATCACCCGCGCGGTGATATCCGCGCAGCGCGCGGCGGCCGCCTCGTCCAGTTCGACGGTGAGCGCGTCGTGGGTCGCGTCGACCGCGCGGATCGCCGCCTGCGCGGCCGCCGCGCGCGCGGCGCGTTCCTCTTCCGCGTGCGGGTTGCGCATCGTGCGAAAGCCGCGCAACAGCAGCGGCAGGCCGAGCACCGCGACGAACAGCGAGCCGAGAATCACGCCCGACGCGATGAAGATCGCGGTATCGCGGCCGGCGAGCGGCTGGCCGTTGTCGAGCGCGACGGGAATCGACAGCACGCCGGCCAGCGTGATCGCCCCGCGCACGCCGCCGACCGTCATCACCGCGATCGTGCGGATGCCCGCCATCGTGCCGGAGAGCCCCTGCTTCGCGGCGCGGCGGCTCGCGATCCAGCGCAGCAGCCACACCCACGCGAAGCGGATCGCATAGAGCGCGGCCATCATCGCGACCACGTAGCCGATCATCGCGCCGACCAGCGCGTCGCTCGTGTGGTGCGCGTCCAGCAGCGCGCGGCCGATGATGTGCGGCAGCTGCAGGCCGAGCATGATGAACACCATGCCGTTGAACACGAACTCGATCATCGCCCAGGTGCTTTCCGCGCGGACCCGCGCGGCCACCGTGCTGCTGCGCGAGAAGCTCGTGTAGTTCATCATCATCCCCGCCGCGACGGCGGACAGGATGCCGGACAGGCCGAGATGCTCGGCGATCAGATACGACGCGAACGGCACGAGCAGCGTCATCACGATGCCGGGCGCGGGGTCGCCTTCCTGCGACGCGTTGAGGAAGCGGGTGGACAGCGCGCTGAACAGCCACGACACCAGCGCGCCCGTCGCAAGGCCGCCCGAGGCGACGATCACGAAGCTGAGCGACGCCTCCCGCAGGGAGAACATCCCGGTGAGCGCGGCGGCGATCGCGAACTTCAGCGCGACGAGGCCCGACGCGTCGTTCATCAGCGCCTCGCCTTCCAGGATATGCATCAGCTGCGGCGGGATCCGGCCCCGGCCCGCGATGCCGGACAGCGCGACCGCGTCGGTCGGCGAAAGCACGGCCGCGAGCGCGAACGCGATCGGCAGCGGCAGGCCGGGAATCAACCAATGCGCAAAGTAGCCGACCGCGAGTACCGTCATGAAGACAAGGCCGAACGCGAGCATCAGGATCGCCCGCCGCTGCAGGTACAGCTCCCGCTTCGGAATGCGCCAGCCGTCCGCGAACAGCAGCGGCGGAATGAACAGCAGCATGAAGATTTCGGGATCGAACGTGACGTGCAGGTTGAATGTCGGCCACGCCAGCAGCGCGCCGATCGCGATCTGCATCAACGGCAGCGGCAGGCGCAGCGGCAGCACCCGCGTGATGACGCCCGACAGCGCGACGGCCAGCAACAGGATCAAGACGGTAAAGACTATTTCCATCGATAACGTATAGGTGGAAGGTGACGAGAGGGTCGAAGT
Source organism: Burkholderia alba (assembly GCF_034721475.1). NCBI lineage: Bacteria > Pseudomonadati > Pseudomonadota > Betaproteobacteria > Burkholderiales > Burkholderiaceae > Burkholderia > Burkholderia alba. The sequence continues at coordinate 228,449 of NZ_JAWJWL010000007.1, forward strand.
TTAGCGTGCTCGCGCGACACGCGTCGCGAGGGCCGGGCCGGCGGTTTGCACTGGAATGGTGCGAAAAAGCCCCGGCGACAGGCATGCGGAATGAATCGGGGGCCGAACTATCGTGGTGGCGGGTGCCGGGAGCGAGCACGGAGCTTGCTTAAGCTAGTCTACAAAACAACTGGATAACCGAGGATCCGCCATGAGAACCCGAGAGCCGACATTCCTGCCTGTCGACAGTATCGTCATGAGGAGGCAGACATGACCCTTGCTCAACAGGAACGTCCCGTTGCCGCATCGCCTTACCGCTTCGAAGCGGAGGTCACGTCGGGCCTCGAGCGTGTTGCGACGCAGCATCGCGACCTGACGCTGACCAGCGTGTTCCAGCCGATCTTCAGCCTGTCGCATCTGCGCGCGGTCGGTTATGAAGGGCTGCTGCGCGCGCACGATGCGCTGGACCGGCCGGTTTCTCCGCTCGACGTGTTCGGCGAAGCCGCGCGTCACGGCGACGTGATGCAGGTCGACCGGCTGGCGCAGGCGCTGCACCTGGAGAATTTCTCGCTGCTCGGCGCGGAGCGCGAGTGGCTGTTCCTCAACGTCAATCCCTGCGTGCTCACCGACCCGTTCCAGGCGGCCGCGCTGCTCGCGAACCTGAAGCGGCTCGGCATTTCGCCGCGTCGCGTCGTGCTCGAAGTGCTCGAACAGCGGGCGGAGGATCTCGAACGGCTCGCCGAGGCGGTGCGCGAATTCCGCGCGCAGGGCTTCCTGATCGCGCTGGACGATTTCGGCGCGGGCCATTCGAATCTCGAGCGGATCTGGCAGCTGAATCCCGATATCGTGAAGCTCGACCGCATCATGCTGTCGCACGCGCAGCACCGGCCGGGGCTGACCGCGATCCTGCACGGGCTCGTCACGCTGCTGCACGAGGCAGGCAAGCTGGTGTTGATCGAGGGGATCGAAACCGAACACGAGGCGCAGATCGCGCTGTCGTGCGAAGCCGATTTCGTGCAGGGCTACTTCTTCGGCCGGCCGGCGCCGGGGCTGCCCGACAGCGCGGCGGCGTCCGCCTGCATCGGCGAGCTGACCGAGCGCTTTCGCAAGCAGACCGAAGCACGCGAGCGCCGCGACGCGCAGCGGCTCGCGCCTTACCTGCGGGCATTCGAGCGGGCGGCCGAGCGGCTCGCGGCGGGCGAGCCGCTCGACGAAGTCTGCTGGAACTTCCTCGCGATCGATCATGCGGCGCGCTGCTTCCTGCTCGATGCGAACGGACGGCAGGCGGGCCGCAACGTCGTGCTGCGCGCCGACCGCGCATCGCCCGAAACGCGCTTCATGCCGCTCGCCGATGCGCAAGGCGCGAACTGGCTGCGGCGGCCGTACTTCCGGGCGGCGATCGCCGAACCGCAGCGCGTGCACGCGACGCGGCCCTACCTGTCGATCAACGAAGCGCTGCCGTGCGTGACGCTGTCGGCGGCGATCCGGGTCAACGACACGCTGTGCGTGCTGTGCGGCGATATCGACTGGCTCGACGAGGAGGCCGACGCGTAGCGCCGCCGTGCGAGAATCGGTGTTCCATGCGGGCGGGGCGCGATGCCCCGCCGCTTGCCAGGAGAACCCGATGATCTGGAGCACCGTCGAGATCCGCACCGCGCGGCTGACGATCCGGCCGTTCACGGCGGCCGATGCGGACGACGCGTTTGCCTGCGTGACGCCGTCGCTCACCCGCTACATGGCGTTCGATCCGGAGGCGTCGCCGGCCGCGTTCGAGGCGATCTGGCGACGGTGGCTCGCGACGATCGACGCGGGCGAGGATTTCTCGTTCGCGATCCGCGACGCGCAGACCGGCGGCTTCGTCGGCATGGTCGGGCTGCACCATGCCCGCGCGGCCGTCCCCGAGCTGGGCATCTGGATCCGCGAAGACCGGCACGGCCATGCGTATGGCCGCGAAGCGGTGACCGCCGTCGCGCAGTGGGGCGCGCGCACCTTCAAGCCCGACGCGTTCATCTATCCCGTCGCCGAACGGAACCACCCGAGCCGCCGCATCGCGGAGTCGCTGGGCGGCGTGGTCGTCGAGACGCGGACGACGCCGAAGTACGAGGCGCTCGTCTACCGGATTCCGGCGGCGGCGCCCTGCGCGGCCGATTGATTTTTCGACTGTGCGCGCCGAGAATGGGCGCGGCTTCAGCCAGCGGCGGCGCGCAGGCCTTTCCGATGCGCGCGACCGGCAACAGAACGAACTAGAAGAACTTCATGAAAAGACCGGTCTCTCTGGGCGTGCTTGGGTGGTTCCTCATCGTGGTCAATGCGATTGCGCTGCTGACGTCGCCGTGGACGCCGCAAAGCGATGCCGCGCGCCAGGCCGTCGAAGCGCTCGAATGGCGGATGGTGCCGCCGATATGGGTGCTGCTGCTGTCGACCAGCATCGTGTTCGAAGTGCTGAACGTCGTGGCCGGGTTCGGCATCCTGAAGGGGCGTCCGTGGGCGCGCATGCTTTACACGATCGTTGCGCTGGTGGGGCTCGTGATCCCGTTCGCGATCGCGCCGCTCAACCCGATGCTGCTGCCGGGCGCGGCGCTCGTCGCGCTGTTCCTCTTTCTGCTGTATCGCCCCGCCGCGTCCGCCTACTTCGGGCGGGCCGCGTCGTGAGGGTGATCCGCAACGCCATCGGGCTGCTGTTCCATCTCGCCGCGAGCTTCGTCGTGCTGGTGGTCGAGATGCTGCTGATCTGGGCGCCGTCGGTGCCCGCGAAGCGCTGGGGCGTGGGGGTTTCGCTGCTGATCGCGGCGGTCCTGTATGCGCTCGGCACGCTCGTCGGCGCGTTCGCACCGCGTTTGCGGCCGGTCGGCATCGGCTTGCTGGTCACGTCGGCGATTACGTTGCTCGACGTGCTCGCGCTGGCCGCCATGCGGCTGTTTCCGGCGCTCCTGTCGATCCTGGCGGCGGCCAATCACGGCATCGCGATCGAGGTGCCGGTGAGCGGACTGATGCGCGGCGCGGCCGCCGGCATCGCGCTCGGGCTCGTCGGGTGGTGGCTGGCGATGCCGCCGCGCAGGGGGTAGGGACGCGGGGCGCCGGTACGCGGGTCGGTGCGCCCGGCTTCACCGGTTCTCCGTTTGTCGGTCGCCGTTCATCGGCTACCCGTCACCGGCTCCGGCTCCCAGCCCCAGCCCCAGCCCCAGCCCCAGCCCCAGCCCCAGCCCCAGCCCCAGCCCCAGCCCCAGCCCCAGCCCCAGCCCCGCGTCATCCTTCCGTTTTAATTTCCATCACCTTTCATTTTTATTCACACCGGCGTCACATCGGCCCCTTATCGTCCTTTCGTTTTGAAAGAATTCACCAAGGAAGCCGAAAACATGAAGCGAACGAGACTGGCGGCGCTGCTCTGTGCAAGCGTCTTCGCGGCGGCAGGCTGCGGTAGCGACGACGGGCCGACCAGCGCGGTTCCCCGGGTCGACGACGAGACGCAGACCACCGCGGCGCGCAACGTGATCTTCTTCCTCGGCGACGGAATGGGGCTGACGACGCTGACCGCCGCGCGGATCTACGCGGTCGGCGAGGACGGCGCGCTGACGCTCGACACGCTGCCCGAAACCGCGTTCGTGAAGACCTACTCGAACGATGCGCAGGTGACGGACAGCGCGCCGTCGATGTCCGCGTACATGACGGGCGTCAAGACCAACAACGAAGTGATCTCGATGTCGCCGGACACGAAGGCGATCGAACCGACCCGGGATCTCACCGGCAACTGCGGCGCGAACAACGGCAAGACGGTGCAGACGCTGCTCGAGATCGCGAAGGGCAAGGGGCTGGCGACGGGCGTCGTGACCACCACCCGCGTGACTCACGCGACACCGGCCGCGACCTATTCGCACGTCTGCCATCGCGACGCGGAAAGCGACATCGCCGCGCAGCTCGTGCCGGGCGGCGCGGGCTACAACGCGGCGCTGCGCGACGGCGTCGACGTCGTGCTCGGCGGCGGCGCGCAGTTCTTCGTGCCGAAGGACGGCGGCGGCAAGCGCGCCGACGGCCGCAATCTCGTCAACGAGCTGAAGGCGAAGGGCTACACGTTCGCGCAGACCCGCGACGAGCTGCAGGCGGCGGACGCGACGAAGAGCGGCAAGCTGGTCGGCCTCTTCACGTCGAGCCACATGAGCTACGACCTCGACCGCAACGCGGCGAAGGAGCCGAGCCTCGCCGAAATGGCGACGCGCGCGCTCGACGTGCTGCAGAAGAACCAGAAGGGCTATTTCCTGATGGTCGAGGGCGGCCGGATCGACCACGCGCTGCACGACACCAACGCGAAACGCGCGCTGCAGGACACGGTCGCGTTCGACAACGCGATCAAGGCGACGCTCGACAAGGTGCGCAAGACCGATCCGAAGCTGGCCAACACGCTGATCGTCGTCACCGCCGATCACGACCACACGTTGGTGCTGAACGGCTACGCGGCGCGCACCGGCAAGACCGAGACCGGCAAGCCCGGCGTGCTCGGCGTGCTGCGCAGCTACCAGACGGGCGCGGTCGCGAAGGACGCGGACGGCGCGCCGTACACGATCATCGGCTTCGGCAACGGCGAGAACCGCGTGCAGGGCAGCCGCGCGGGCACCAACCTGAGCGACGCGGTCACGGGCGCCGACGACTACCGGCAGGAAGCGGTCGTGCGGATGGACAAGGGCGGCGAAACGCACGGCGGCACCGACGTGTTCCTGGGGGCGATCGGCAAGGGCGCGGAGAACTTCCACGGCGTGATCGAGAACAACAAGGTGTTCGAGCTGGTCCGCAACGCGGTGCAGCTGTGAGCGCGGCCTTTACGGGAACAGGGGAATACAGGATGTCGACATTCAAGCGCATCGCGGCGGCGACGCTCGCCGTGGCGGGTTTCGCGGGCATGGGTCTGGGTCAGGCGGCGCATGCCGAGGGCCAGGCGAAGAACGTGATCTTCTTTCTGGGCGACGGCATGGGCCCGACGACGGTCACCGCGAGCCGCATCTACAAGGTCGGCGAAGCCGGCCAGCTGACGATGGAAAAGCTCGCGCGCACCGCGCGCGTCAAGACCTTCTCGAACGACGCGCAGACGACGGACAGCGCGCCGTCGATGGCGGCCTACATGACCGGCGTGAAGATGAACAACGAAGTGCTGTCGATGTCGTCCGACACGCGCGCGGTCGCGCCGGGCAACGACGCGAACGGCAACAAGACGGTGAACAACTGCGCGCCGTCCAACGGCCGCCCGGTCGCGACGCTGCTCGAACTGGCGAAGGCGCGCGGCAAGTCGGTCGGCTCGATCACCACGACCGAGCTGACCCATGCGACGCCCGCCGCCACCTACTCGCACATCTGCCATCGCGACGCGCAGTACGACATCGCCGCGCAGGCGGTGCCGGGGGGCGCGGGCTTCAACACCGCGCTGGGCGACGGCGTCGACGTGCTGATGGGCGGCGGCCGCAATCACTGGACGCCGTTCGATCCGGCCACCAACAAGCGCGGCCGCGCGGACGGGCGCAACCTGCTCGCCGAGCTGCAGGCGAAGGGCTACGCGGTCGCGGCGACGAAGGACCAGCTCGCGCAGGCGAGCGGCGGCAAGCTGATCGGCCTGTTCAGTTCGACGAGCCATCTCGAATACGAACTCGACCGCGCGGCGGGCAAGGGCGAAGGCCCGACGCAGCCGAGCCTCGCGGAGATGACGTCGAAGGCGATCGACGTGCTGTCGAAGAATGCGAACGGCTACTTTCTGATGGTCGAGGGCGGCCGGATCGATCATGCGCTGCACGGCACCAACGCGAAGCGCGCGCTCGAGGACACCGTCGCGTTCGACGAGGCGATCCGCGTCGCGCTGTCGAAGGTCGACCTGTCGAACACGCTGATCGTCGTGACCGCCGACCACGATCACACGATGACGATCAACGGCTACTCGAAGCGGGGCAATCCGATCCTCGACGTGAGCCGCAGCTATCGCGACGGCCAGCCGAGCAAGGACGCGGACGGCAACACCTATACGACGCTCGTGTTCGGCAACGGCGCGAACCGGCCGAACGTGCGCGCATCGGTGGATCCGGCGGTGGCGACCAACGAGGCCTACCTGCAGGAAGTGGGCGTGCGCATGGGCGGGCCGGGTTCGGAGACGCACGGCGGCGGCGACGTGATGCTGTTCGCCGACGGCGCGGACGCGAAGGCGTTCAAGGGCACGATCGACAACACGCGCGTGTTCGGTCTCGTGCGCTCGGCGTTAGGTTTCTGAGCGGACGACGATGAACGGGACGATCAAGCGCGCCGTGCTGGGCGCGGTGTGCGGGTGCGCGGCGGCGTCCGTGCTTGCCGCGCCGGATCTGGACGCGGTGCTGCTGCACGAGAGCACGTCGGTGAGCGCGGACGGCGTGACGCGCACGGCGTCGTATCGCGAGCGGATGGTGCGGCGCGACGGCCACGTATGGGTCGAGCGGGTGCTGCCCGCGGCGGCGGACGGCGCCCACGCGCACCGGCACGCCGATGCGTCGCCGGGCAAGGGCGGGGTGCGGTCGGTGGCGGCCGACGCGCACGCGGGGCACAAGCACTTCGACTTCGCATCGGCGTCGCGCCATGTGACGAACGACGGCAAGACCGTGCGGATCGAATACGTGAATGCCGCCGAACGCACGGTCGTCGACGTGCCGCCCGCCGAGTACGAGACGACGGGCTTCGACGGTTCGTGGGACAACGCGTACTTCATCACGCCGCCGTCGCAGTTGAAGAAGCTCGACGCGACGGCGAAGCCGGGGAGCGCGCCCGGCACGCGCTGGTACGCGCAGCAGGTCGCGACGGCGAACGCGAACGGCGTGAACCGGATCCTGTGGAGCGACGCGCTGCAGGCGCCGCTCGCGATCGAGTACCGCAGCGCGGACGGGCGGATCGCGCGCAAGCTGACGCTCACGCCGGCGACGCGCGTCGCGACCGCGCCGTGGCAGCGCTTGATGGGCTACGCGCGCAAGGAGTACGCGGACTTCCTCGACTGACCCTGTGCCTCGCACGGCGTCGGGTAGGATGCTGGCTGGTTCCACTCGACGACGAGCCTTCCGATGCCTACCTCCCCCCTGCTTCTCGAAGTGATCGCCACCACGGTGAGCGATGCTCGCGTCGCCGCCCGCGAGGGCGCCGACCGTCTCGAACTCGTGACCGCGATGGGCGAGGGCGGCCTCACGCCGAGCATCGGCCTGATCGAAGCCGTGATCGCCGCCGTGCCGATTCCCGTCAACGTGATCGTGCGGCCGCACAGCCGCTCGTTCGTCTACGACGCCGACGAACTCCGCGTGATCGAGCGCGACGTGCGCGCCGCCGTGGCGGCGGGCGCGCACGGTATCGTGTTCGGGATGCTCGATGCGCGCGGCGACGTCGATCTCGGCGCGCTGGAGCGGATCGCCGACGCGGCGGGCGGCAACCCCCTCACCTTCCACCGCGCATTCGACGTCGCGCGGGATCTCAACGCGGCGTTCGACACGCTGCTGCGCGTACCGGCGGTGACGTCGGTGCTGACTTCGGGCGGCCATCGTTCGGCGCTCGACGGCCGCGACGTGATCGCGCGGCTCGCGCGCCGCGCGGCGGGCACGCCGTGCACGGTGCTGGCGGGCGCGGGCCTGACGGTGGAGGCGCTCGGCGAGTTCGTGCGGGCGACCGGCGTGCGTGCCGTGCATGTCGGTTCGGGCGTGCGCGAGCGGGGCGAACTGCTCGCGCCGGTCAACGCGCGTTCGGTCGCGAAGGCGCGCGCCGCGCTGGATACGGCGGCGGCCTAGCCGGCCGCGCCGCGATATTCGGGCTCGCCGCGCCGCATCGGGCTGCGCCGCGGCGTCCCGAGCCCGGGCGGCTTATGCGGCCGCGCCCGGCTTGCTCGCGTCGTCCGCCTTCATGCCGAGCCGCGCGAGCAGCTTGCGGTCGGCTTGTGCGCGGGGATTACCGGTGGTGAGCAGTTGGTCGCCGTAGAACATCGAGTTCGCGCCCGCGAGGAAGCACAGCGACTGCATCGCGTCGTCGAGCTGTTCGCGGCCGGCCGACAGACGCACCATCGCTTTCGGCATCGTGATGCGGGCCACCGCGATCGTGCGGACGAACTCGAACGGGTCGAGCGCCTCGGCGTTTTCGAGCGGGGTGCCTTCGATCGCGACCAGGTTGTTGATCGGCACCGATTCCGGATACGGGTTCAGGTTCGCGAGCTGCGCGATCAGGCCCGCGCGTTCGCGCCGCGACTCGCCCATCCCGATGATGCCGCCGCAGCACACGTTGATGCCCGCGTCGCGCACCCGCTCCAGCGTGTCGAGGCGATCCTGGTAGGTCCGCGTCGAGATGACCTGGCCGTAGAACTCGGGCGACGTGTCGAGGTTGTGGTTGTAGTAGTCGAGCCCGGCCTCGGACAGCGCCTTCGCCTGATGGTCCTCGAGCATGCCGAGCGTCACGCAGGTTTCGAGGCCCATCTCCTTCACGCCGCGAATCATTTCCTTGATCGGCTCGAGGTGGCGGTCCTTCGGATTGCGCCACGCCGCGCCCATGCAGAACCGGGACGCGCCGCTTTCCTTCGCCACGCGCGCGGCCGCCAGCACGGCATCGACTTCCATCAGCTTCTCGGCCTTCAGGCCCGTTTCGTGATGCGACGACTGCGAGCAGTAGCCGCAATCCTCCTCGCAGCCGCCTGTCTTGATCGACAGCAGCGTCGACAGCTGGATCGCATTCGCGTCGAAGTGCTCGCGATGCGTCTGCTGCGCGCGGAACAGGAGATCGTTGAACGGCAGGTCGTACAGGGCGATCACATCGGCAACGCGCCAGCGCGGGGCGGCGGGCGCCGCGACGGGCACGGCGACGGGCGTCGGGGAGGCGGTCTGGGCTTGGGTCATCTCGTTCATCCTTGCAAGGGGGCGTCGAATGGGGATTCGGGGTTAGGGCTGCGTCGTGCGCAGCGTGTTCAGCAGGCTGCCGATGTCGAGCGCGCGCGAGGCGGCTTCCGGCAGCGGCGGCGATTGATGCGCGAGGCGGCCGACCAGCGGCGCGCGATGCTCGCGGTCGAGCCAGGTGCGCAGCGTGTCGACGTTCTCGTCGGCGTAATGCATGGCCGGATCGATGTGGTTCGCGACCCAGCCGGCGATCCTCAGCCCGCGCGCGGCGATCGAGTCGGCGCTCAGCAGCGCGTGGTTGATGCAGCCGAGCCGCATGCCGACCACGAGCACGACCGGCAGGCCGAGCGCGACCGCGAGATCGGCCGTGTCGAGGCGCGCGTCGAGCGGCACGCGAAAGCCGCCGACGCCTTCGACCACCACGATGTCGGCCGCGTCGCACGCGGCGCGGTACGCGGCGACGATCGTGCCGATGTCGAGCGTCACCCGCTCCTGTGCGGCGACGATGTGCGGCGCGGCGGGCGCTTTCAGCAGGAACGGCGTGCGGATCTCGGGCGGCAGCGCGACGTTCGCGGCGGCGTCGAGCTGGTCCGCGTCCTCGTTGCACCAGAGCCCGTCGCGCTCGAACGCGCCGGCGGCGATCGGCTTCATCGCGGCGGCGCGCAGGCCGTGCCGCGCGAAGCCGTGCAGCAGCGCGGCACTCACGAAGGTCTTGCCGATTTCGGTGTCGGTGCCGGTGACGAACAGCGAGTAAGGCGCGCTCATGCCGCGTGCTCGGCGGGGTGCGGCGCGGCGGCGTCGCTCGCTTGCATCAGCGCGGCTTCGAGGCGCGCGAGATCGTCGAGCGAGTGCGCGGCCGACAGCGAGATGCGCAACCGCGACGTGCCGGCCGGCACCGTCGGCGGCCGGATCGCGGGCACCCACAGGCCGTGCGCGTCGAGCGCGCGCATCGCCTCGAGTGTGTCGTCGTTGCCGCCGATCACGAGCGCCTGCACGGCGGTATGCGAATCGACCGGCTGCCAGCGCGTGCGGCGCAGGATCACGCGGGTGCGCGCGATCAGCTGGCCGAGGTGCGCGCGCCGCGCATCGCCCTCGGCGCCGCCGATGATCGCGAGGCTCGCGGATACCGCGTGCGCGACGGACGGCGGCGCGGCGGTCGTGAAGATGTAGCTGCGCGCGCGCTGGACCATCCATTCGATCGCGGTCTCGTGCGCGACGATGAAGGCGCCGGCAACGCCCGCCGCCTTGCCGAGCGTGCCGACATAGACGAGGTTCGGCGAGCGCAGCGCGAGCGCGGCGAGCGCGCCGCGTCCCTGCGGGCCGAGCACGCCGAAGCCGTGCGCGTCGTCGACGACGAGCCACGCGCCATGCGCGTCGGCCAGCGCGACGAGGCGCGCGAGCGGCGCGAGATCGCCGTCCATGCTGAACACGGTATCGGACACGATCAGCTTGATGCGCGCGTCGGACGCGGCGAGCCGCGCCGCGAGCGCGTCCATGTCGTTGTGCGGGTAGACCTCCACGGCCGCGCGCGACAGCCGCGCGCCGTCGATCAGCGACGCATGGTTCAGCGCATCGGAGAAGATCGTCGCGTCGCGGCCCGCGAGCGCGGTCAGCGCGGCGAGGTTCGCCATGTAGCCGGTGCTGAAGTACAGCGCGCGCGGCGCGTCCGAGAAGCCGCCCGCGAACGCGGCCAGCTCTTCCTCGAGCCGCGCGTGCGCGCGCGAGTGGCCGCCGAGCAGATGCGAGCCGCCGCTGCCCGAGCCGTAGCGCCGCGCGCCTTCGGCAAACGCGTCGACCAGCCGCGGATGCGCGGCGAGACCGAGATAGTCGTTGCTCGCGAAACCGATGACGCGGCGTCCGTCGACCGTCATGTGCGCGTCGCACGCGGTGTCGGCGATGCGGCGCCGTCGGCGCAGGCCCTGCGCGTCGATCTCGGCGAGCCCGCGCTCGAGCGTGCCGAGCAGGTCCGGATTCGGGTTCATGCATGCACCTCCGTCAGCGTGGCTTCGAGCGTGTCGCGCGTGCGTGCCGCGAGCCAGGCCAGTTGGTCGTCGTCGAGGATGTACGGCGGCATCAGGTAGACCGATGTGCCGATCGGGCGCAGCAGCGTTTCGCGCGCGAGCGCCTGCTCGAAGAAGCTGCGCGAGAAGCGCTTCGCGGCGTCGCCTTCGAGCGCGACGTCGAACGCGAAGATCGTGCCGCGCTCGCGCAGGTGCCGCACCCGAGGATGATCGGCGAGCGGCTGCAGCGCGGCGCGCAGGACTGCCGATTTGCGTGCGTTGGCGGCGAGCACGTCGTCGCTGTCGAACAGGTCGAGCGTCGCCACCGCCGCGCGGCATGCGAGCGGGTTGCCGGTGTACGAGTGCGAGTGCAGGAAGCCGCGCGCGGTATCGTCGTCGTAGAACGCCGCGAAGATCGCGTCGCGCGACAGCACCAGCGACAGCGGCAGATAGCCGCCGCTGATCCCTTTCGACAGGCACAGGAAATCGGGCCATGCGCCGGCCTGTTCGCAGGCGAAGAAGGTGCCGCTGCGGCCGCAGCCGACGGCGATCTCGTCGGCGATCAGGTGCACGTCGAACTCGTCGCACAGCGTGCGCAGGCCGCGCACGTAAGACGGATCGTGCATCGCCATGCCGGCCGCGCACTGCACCAGCGGCTCGACGATCAGTGCGGCGATGTGTTCGGCCCGCTCGGCGAAGAGGCGCCGCACGTCGGCGAGCGCGCGCGCGGCGACGTCCGCCGCGGTCTCGCCCGGCTGCGCGAGGCGCGCATCGGGCGATGCGACGACGTGCGCGGAGCGGATCAGCGAATCGTAGGCATCCTTGAACAGCGCGACGTCGGTCACGCCGAGCGCACCGATCGTCTCGCCGTGATAACCGTTCGCGATGCAGACGAATTCGCGTTTCGCGCCGCGGCCGCGATTGCGCCACGCATGGAAACTCATTTTCAGCGCGATCTCGACGGCCGATGCGCCGTCCGAGGCGAAGAACGCATGGCCGAGCGTGTGCTGCGTGAGCGCAGCCAGACGCTCGGCGAGTTCGATCGCGGGTTCGTGCGTGCAGCCCGCGAGCATCGCGTGCTCCAGCGTATCGAGCTGCTGCTTCAGCGCGTCGTTGATGCGCGGATTCGCGTGGCCGAACAGGTTCACCCACCACGAGCTGATCGCGTCGAGATAGCGGCGGCCCGCGCGGTCGTACAGCCACGGCCCCTGGCCGCGCGCGACGGCGATGAGCGGCAGCTGCTCGTGGTGCTTCATCTGGGTACAGGGATGCCAGACGGCACGCAGGCTGCGCGCGACCCAGTCATCGGTTGCATGAGTATTCAAAAACGGCTCCGAAACGGAAACGCGCGGCGGGCGCGGCGCAACGCAACCCGCCGATGCACGGCCGAAGGCGGCGGACCGGTGATCCGGACCCCGATACGGCAGCAAAAACGCGTGCGTACAAAACGAAAACCGGGCTGAGATTAGCGTGTTCCGGGCTTCGTTGCACTACCCGTTACAAAGCGCGAGCGCCTTTGCTGGCTTGGCGTTCAGCGCAGTTCGCGACCGCTCGCGACGGTTCGATTCCGTTCCTTGGAGAAGCCCGCGGAAGACGACGGCAAAGCGGCGCCACCCGCCGGACGGACTTCGGGCGACAGCCGGGAAAATACGGGGGAAAAAAGAGGATCGAGCAGTGCTTCAGCGGCTCGCGAGCGCGTGGGCGGCGGCGAGGTCGGCGCGAGTGGGGCCGGTGTCGGTATCGGCGGCGGTCTGGGCCGGGCCGTCGTGCCACACGACCCGTTCGTTGACCGCGTACAGGCGGCAGGACCCTGTCCCCTGTTTTTTGCAGTTGTCGAGCGCGAGCGCCATCGGATCGTCGCCGCCTTCGGCCCACGACCACGCGCCGCCGTCCGACACCGCGAACGCGCGGCTCGGGCGCTGGCTCAGGAAGTGGCGATAGCCTTCGCGGCCGGCGTCGTCGACGAACGGCACCGCGTTGACGGCATCGATCGAGGCGTAGCCGCTGGCATTCGGTTCACGCGGACTGGCGACCGCGTAGCGCACGGTCGTCGGCATCCGCAGCTGCGCGAGGAACGCGCTGACGGGCGGCCACCAGATCGGCACGCCGTCGCGGTCGACGATGATCCGGTGCGCGTCGTCCTTGTAGCGGCCGAAATCGACGAACAACGTGCTGGCGCCATGCGCCATATACGCATCGCGCAGCTCGCCGACGAGCGCGGGCGACCAGACCGAATCGTTGTCGCCGTACAGCCACAGCGACGGCACGTGCGTTTCGGAGCCGTAGGTGTCGAACGCGCTGACGAGATTCTTCTGCCAGTCCTCGCACAGATCCTGGCGCAGGCCGCCCGAGAAATTGATGATGCCTCTCACGCCGCGCGCGGCTTCGGTGCCGTAGGCGAGCGACACCATGCCGCCGTGCGAGGTGCCGGCGACGACGACGTGCCGCGCATCGACGTACGGCTGCTTCGCCATGTAGCCGATCGTCGCCTCGACGTCGCGCGCCTGCGCGAGCCCGTTGCGTTCGACGTCGCAGCCTTCCTGCACGTAGCTGCCGCCCGAGCCGGCGAAGCCCTGCCGGTTCGGCGCGACGACCGCGTAGCCGCGCCGCACGAATTCGCGAGCGAACGACAGCGGACGGCTGCGCGGCTGATCGTGCAGGTCGCCGGGGTTTTTGCCGTGATTGAAGACGACGAGGGGGAACGGGCCGGGGCCGTCGGGTTTGAAGATGGTGGCTTCGAGCGTGACCGTGCCGGCTGTGTCGACGGGAATGCGCACGACCTGTTCGTTCAGATCGGCCGCGACTTGCGGCAGCCCCGAATCGCCGTAGTCGAAACGCTCGGCGTGGGCCAGGGCGCCGCCCGGATCGGCGGCAGCGGCGGCGGCCGGCAGCGGGTCGGCCTGAACGGCCGACAGCGCGCATGCCGCTATCCATCCCACCAGAATCTTGCTGAACGCCATCTGCCGCACCTGCTGAACCGGTTCACTCGAATGTGCCCCATCGTAGCCCGACACTTTCGAGTTGTGCAATGCGGGAGTTACCCGGCGTTCGTTACACGGCATTCGCGATCGCATCGCCGACTCGGCGGTCGCTTACATTCCGGCCGCTATTACGCCGGAAAGCTTGCCCGGGGTGCAACGAGCGACGCGTTCCTGGCGTGTTGCGGGAGTCGGGCGGAGATGAAGAGGTGGCGGAGTGTGCCGGCCGGTGTGGCACGGGGCCCACGAATCGGGCCGATGCCGTGCGTTGAGATGGGGGCGGTCTGCTGAACCACCGAACCGCCGCGACGCGCGCAGGAGGCAGGGTTGCCCCGGAGGCGAGCCGGCGCTAGCGGTCGCTCACATCGCCGTCGACATAGCGCCAGCGGCCGTCGCCGTCGCGCACGAAGCGGCTCGTTTCGTGCAGGCGGTGCGCGCGACCGCCGACCTTGTAGCGGGCGACGAACTCGACTTCGGCGTGGGTGTCGTCGAGGGGCGTATGGCGCTTGATCGACAGGCCGAGCCAGCGCGGCGCGCCGTCGCCGTCGGCATCGAGGTCGGCCGGGCAGGTGCGCGTATCCCAGGTCGCGCGCAGATAGCGGGTGTCGCCGAGTACGTACGCGCTGTAGCGGGAGCGCATCAGTTCGAGCGCGGTGGGCGCGGCCGCGCCGGCGTCGATGAAGCGCCCGCAGCAGTCGGCGTAGCGCGGCGCGCCGGCGCCGCCGGGCGGAGGATGAAGGGCGGCGCCGCCGCACGGGCAGTCGAGAGGTCGGGAAGCGGTCATGCGTTCATGCGTGGCGGGGAAGGCGGCGCGGGCTTACCAGCCCAACTCGACGCCGTCGTACTGGAAGAAACGGCCGTTGGCCTGCTCGCGATCGCCCGCGGCCTGCGCGATCACGCGGCGCATGCCGGTGACGCTGGTCTCGGGATCGATCGCGGCCTGCGCGCCGCCCATGTCGGTGCGCACCCAGCCCGGATGCAGCGAGATGCAGGCCGCATGGCGGGTCTGCAGCGACGCGACGCGCACCGCGTCGTTCAGTGCGGCCTTGCTGGCGCGGTACAGCCAGCCGGTCGTGCCGGTCGCCTCGCTGATGCTGCCCATCCGGCTGGACACCGCGGCGAGCACGCCGCGGGTGTCCTCGACGAGCGGCAGCAGGATCGGCAGCAGCTGCATCGGGCCGCGCACGTTGGTGTGCATCACCGCGTCGAAGTCCTCCGCCGTGATCGTCTCGACGCCGTCGGTGCGCGGGCCGTACACCCCCGACACGAGGATCGCCGCATCGAGCCGCTCGCCGTCGAGCTTCCAGCCGAGCGTCGCGATCTGCTCGGGCTGTGCGATGTCGAGCGCGTGCGCGTCGGCGCCGAGCGCCTGCAGCGCCTGCAGCGCTTCGCCGTCGCGGGCGGTGGCGATCACGTTCCAGCCGTCGCGCTTGTACTGGCGGGCGAATTCGCGGCCGAGGCCGCGCGATGCGCCGACGATCAATACGGTTTTCATCGAAGGACTCCTGCCGGTCAGGGCGGTTAGATGAGTTCGATCCCCATCGCGGTGGCCTCGCCGCCGCCGATGCACAGGCTGGCGACGCCGCGCCGGCCGCCGCGCGCGCGCAGCGCGCCGATCAGCGTGACGAGGATGCGCGCGCCCGAGGCGCCGATCGGATGGCCGAGCGCGCAGGCGCCGCCGTTCACGTTCACCTTGTCGTGCGGCAGGTCGTGATCCTTCATCGCGGCCATCGCGACCACGGCGAACGCTTCGTTGATCTCGAACAGGTCGACTTCCGCCGCGCGCCAGCCGTTCTTGTCGAACAGCCGGCGGATCGCGCCGACGGGTGCGGTGGTGAAGCGCGACGGCTCCTGCGCGAAGGTCGAATGGCCGACCACGCGGGCGAGCGGCTGCGCGCCGAGCCGTTCGGCGGTCGACGCGCGCATCATCACGAGCGCGGCCGCGCCGTCGGAAATCGACGACGCGTTCGCGGCCGTCACCGTGCCGGTCTTGCTGAACGCGGGCTTGAGCGTCGGGATCTTCTCGGGGTTGGCCTTGAACGGCTGCTCGTCGAGCCGGACGATCGTGTCGCCCTTCTTGCCCGCCACCGTGACGGGGGCGATTTCCCAGGCGAACGAGCCGTCCTCGTTGGCCCGCTTCGCGCGCGCGAGCGACTCGATCGCGAACGCATCCTGCGCCTCGCGCGAGAACGTGTACTGGCCCGCGCACTCCTCGGCGAAGGTGCCCATCAGGCGGCCCTTGTCGTACGCATCCTCGAGCCCGTCGAGGAACATGTGGTCGAGCACCTGGCCGTGGCCCATGCGCATGCCCGCGCGGGCCTTCGGCAGCAGGTACGGGGCGTGGGTCATGCTCTCCATCCCGCCCGCGACCAGCACGTCGGCCGAACCGGCCGCCAGCATGTCGTGCGCGAACATCGCCGCGCGCATCCCGGAGCCGCACATCTTGTTGATCGTCGTGCAGCCGGCGCCGAGCGGCAGGCCCGCGCCGAGCGCCGCCTGCCGGGCGGGCGCCTGGCCCTGGCCGGCGGGCAGCACGCAACCCATCACGACCTCGTCGATCTGTTCGGGCTTGAGTCCCGAGCGTTCGAGCGCGGCCGCGATGGCCGCCGCGCCCAGCTGCGGCGCGGTGAGCGCCGCGAAATCGCCCTGAAAGCCCGCGATCGGCGTGCGCGCCGCCGCGGCGATGACGATCGGATCGTGATTAACAGCCGTCATGCTTCGTCTCCTTGATGGTTTTTCCGATGAGTCCGGCGGCGCCGGCAAGCTTCGCCGCATCGGCCGCCACCATGTCATTGTCCGCCGAATGCGCGCGCTTTGCCGATACGCCGTCGACGCAGCGGCGATAGGTCGCCTCCAGCGCGTCCGCTTGCGACACCGCCATCCCGAGGTTGCGCATCCGGCCGTCGTGCACGCCGTAGACGAGACCGTGCACGGTGAGCGCCTGGCCGCGCGCCCATGCATCGCCGACGATCGTCGTGCGGCACACGTTGACGACCTGTTCGATCGCGTTCAGTTCGATCAGCCGGCGGTAGCGCGCCTCGCCGACCGGCCATTCGTCGAGCAGCCCCGCGTGCTTCTCGCGCACGTCCTGCACGTGGTGCAGCCAGTTGTCGGCGAGGCCGACGCGGCGGTTCAGCAGCGCCGCGTTGACGCCCGAGCAGCCGTAGTGGCCGACCACCATGATGTGCTTGACCTTCAGCAGATCGACCGCGAACTGGATCACCGACAGGCAGTTGAGGTCGGTGTGCACGACGACGTTCGCGATGTTCCGGTGCACGAACACTTCGCCGGGCGGCAGGCCGATGATCTGGTTGGCGGGCACCCGCGAGTCGGAGCAGCCGATCCACAGGTATTCGGGCGCCTGCTGATCGGCGAGGCGCGAGAAGTATTGCGGGTCGTCTTCAAGCTTGCGCTTGACCCAGGCGTCGTTGTTGTCGAACAGATGGGACAGCGGATTGTCGGTCGTATTCATCGCGGTGAGTGTCCGTGAGAGGCAGGTTGGGTGCGCGTCAGGCGGCGCGCTTGGCGCCGTCCGCGGCGGACGTTCCGTCGAAGCGTTCCGGGTAGCGGACGCTGAAACGCAACGCCGTGTCATAGGCGAAGAAATCGGGCAGCTCGCCGCGCAGCAGGTGATCCTTGCTGTCCTGCCACAGCGCCGGATCGAAGAAGTCCGCATGATGCCTGAGGAACGCGTCGCGCACACGCGGCTCGCCGAGCAGGAACGGCCCGTAGGTTTCCGGGAAGATGTCGTGCGGGCCGACCGAATACCAGGGTTCGCCCGACAGTTCGTCCTCCTCGTTGCGCGGCGGCGGCACGCGCCGCACGTTGCAGTCGGTCAGGTACTCGATTTCGTCGTAGTCGTAGAACACCACGCGGCCGTGGCGGGTCACGCCGAAATTCTTGTACAGCATGTCGCCCGGGAAGATGTTGGCCTTGATCAGCTCCTTCACCGCGTTGCCGTATTCCTTCACGCCGTGGTCGACCTCGGCGTCGCTGCCGTTCTGCAGGTACAGGTTGAGCGGCACCATCCGGCGCTCGATGTACAGGTGCTTGATCACGAGATCGTCGCCCTCGTATTCGAGCAGCGACGGCACTTCCTTCTCCAGCTCGCGCACCAGCGCGTGATCGAGCCGCGCGACCGGCAGCGCGACGCTCGAATATTCGAGCGTGTCGGCCATCCGGCCGAGCCGGTCGTGGCGCTTCACGAGCTGGTACTTCTCCATGATCTGCGCGCGGGTCGTCTCCTTCGGCGGCGGGAAGTTGTCCTTGATGATCTTGAAGACGTACGGAAACGACGGCAGCGTGAACACCAGCATCACGAGCCCCTTGATGCCGGGCGCGACGATGAAGCGGTCGCTCGAATGCGACAGGTGGTGGAGCAGGTCGCGGTAGAACAGGTTCTTGCCCTGCTTCTGCAGGCCGACCGACGTGTAGATCTCCGCTTTCGGCTTGCCCGGCATGATCGTGCCGAGGAATTCGACGTAGGCGGACGGCACGTTCATGTCGACCAGGAAATACGAATGGGAGAAGCTGAAGATGATCTGCAACTGCTCGCGGCGCAGCAGCACGGTGTCGAGCGCGAGCACGCCGGGGCGCAGGTGGCGCACCGGCACCGCGAACGGCAGCACGCGGTCGCCGTTGATGATGCGGCCGATGATGTACGCGGTCTTGTTGCGGTAGAACAGCGACGACAGCACGTGGATCTGGAAATTCACCGCTTCGCTGAACGTGCCGAATTCGTCCTGGATCGCCTGCATCACGCAGCCGATGTCGCGGCCGAGATCCTCGAACGGCGGATCGAGCTGGAAATTCGTCACCACCCGCTCGAGCGTGGCGGCGAGGCCGCCGCCGCCCGGGTAGTACGCGCGGTAGGTCGGCTTCGCCGCGGGTTCGTCGTTCTCGATGTACTCGGTCGAGATCGCCGGGCGCACGAAGATGAAATCGTTGTTGAAGTACGAGCGGTGCAGGATCTTGCAGCACACCGAATTGAAGAAGGTTTCCGCGCACTCGGGCTGGCGGTGCGCGGTCAGCAGGCCGATGTAGTGCAGCTTGATCTGCTGCCAGACGTCGTCGTCGATGTTTTCCGCATCGTATTCGTCTTCCAGCAGCTCCACGCATTCCCGCACGCGATCGTCGTAGGACGTGATGCGCTCGCGGGCCAGCTGCTGCAGCGCGTGCCAGTCGGCGCGCTCGAACAATGCCTTCGCGTCGACCGCCGCGTCGCGGAAGATCCGGTAGTGGCGATCGAAATTCTCGAGCATCGTCTGCGCGACGTCGAAGCCGATTTGCGAGGACAGCAGTTTGGGAAAATGATTCATGTCGCGTGCAGGCTCAGGGGCTGGGAGCACCCGCCATTTTAGCGCCGGCGCGGGCCGGCGCCGCTGCCGGCGGGCGGTCTGAAAAAAACGGCCGAGGTCCGGTTCACGGACGTTCGCCGATGATCGGGGCATCTTCCGGCAATGATCCGCCTTTGGAACGGATTGTGGCGCGAACTTTTTTTGCTGTCCAAGTGCGCCGGATGACGCCCCGGCGCAAGGGGCGCTAGAATCGGTTCCAGCCAGCCGCCGGGCCATCGCCGCGCCCGGCGGCGCACGACGACGAGACGCCCCCGATGAATGCCCTGGAACTCCAACTCGATTATCCGTTCGCCGACACGCTGCCCGCCGCGGGCGAGACGTTCGAGGTCGCGCCCGGCGTACGCTGGCTGCGCATGCCGCTGCCGTTCTCGCTCGACCACATCAATCTCTGGCTGCTGCGCGACGAGATCGACGGCCGGGCGGGCTGGACGATCGTCGATTGCGGGATCGCGTCGGACGAGATCCGCGCGCACTGGGAGCGTATCCTCGAGACGCAGCTCGACGGCCTGCCGGTGCTGCGGGTGCTCGTCACCCACTGCCATCCGGATCACTTCGGTCTTGCGAACTGGCTGTGCGAGGGCGGGGCGCGCAAGCGCTGGAACGTGCGGCTGTGGATGACGCTCGGCGAGTACGCGTTCGGCTGCCTGATGGCGGCCGGCAACGGGTCGAACGCGGGCGGCGCGGCCGCGGCGGAGCATTTCGCGCGCCACGGGCTGACCGATCCCGTCGCGCTCGACAAGCTGCGCAACCGCCGCAGCTACTACTCGGATCTCGTGCCGGCCGTGCCGCCCCGCTACCGGCGCCTGCGCGAAGGCGACACGGTGCGGATCGGCGCGCGCGACTGGCGCGTGGTGACGGGGTTCGGCCATTCTCCTGAACATTGCGCGCTGCACAGCGCGGCGGACGGCGTGCTGATTTCCGGCGACATGGTGCTGCCGCGCATCTCGACCAACGTGTCGGTGTTCGATCTCGAACCCGAGGCGAATCCGCTCGCGCTGTTCCTCGATTCGCTCGGCCGCTACGAGACGATGGCGGCGGACACGCTGGTGCTGCCGTCGCACGGCAAGCCGTTTCGCGGGCTGCGTACCCGCATCGCGCAGCTGCGCGACCACCACGCCGCGCGGCTCGCCGAAGTCCGCGAGGCCTGCGCGGAGCGGCCGATGAGCGCGGCGGACATCGTGCCGATCATGTTCCGCCGCCGCGAGCTCGATATCCACCAGACGACCTTCGCGCTGGGCGAGGCGATCGCCCACCTGCATCTGCTGTGGCTGGCGGGCGAACTGGCGCGCGAGCAGGGCGGCGACGGCGTGCTGCGGTTCCGGCCCGCGCGCTGACGACGGCGGGCGACAAGCCGACTATGTGCCGCACGGATGCATCGATTGCCTCGTCGCGCCGGCGTCCTGTCTCGATCCGGATCGCGCGTCGCTCGCGTTTCGCGTCGCGCCGCCGGGTGTTGCCGGCGGATCGCCCGCGCATGCCCGGCTATCGCGCGCGCACGGCCCGCGCCGGTTACTCCGTGCCGCGTTCGCCCGAGCGCGCGAGCCACGGTGCGATTTCCATGTCTTCGTAACGCACCAGCCTGCCGCGCCGGGCTCGCCGATACCCCAGCCAGATCACCACGAAGAGCGGCACCCACACATAGGTCGATACCACCTCCATCCAGTCGATCCGCGGGGCGAAGAACGCCTGGTAGCCCTGGCCGAGCGCGATCACGAGACACACCGCGAAGGCGAAGGCCGGTCCGAACGGAAACCACTTCGCGCGATACGGCAGCTGCTCGACGCTGAACCCCTGCTTGAGGAGGCCCTTGCGGAACCGGTAGTGGCTGACCGCGATGCCGAGCCACGCGATGAAACCCGTGATGCCCGCCGTGTTGAGCAGCCACAGATAGATGCCCTGGCTGCCGGAGAGCGACGTCAGGAAGCACAGGCCGCCAACCGCCATCGTCGCGTACAGCGCGTTGCGCGGCACGCCGCCGGGCGACAGCTTCGCGAACATCGCGGGGGCGCTTCCTTCGGCCGCCAGGTTGTACAGCATCCGCGTCGCTGCGTAGGTGCCGGAATTGCCGGCCGACAGCACGGCTGTCAGGATGACGAGGTTCATCGCGTCGGCGGCCAGCGAGAAGCCCGCGTGCCGGAACACGAGCGTGAACGGGCTCACGCCGATATCGGTCACGTCGCTTTTCAGCAGGTTCGGGTCGGTATACGGGATCAGCAGCCCGATCACGAAGATCGCCAGCACGTAGAACAGCAGGATCCGCCAGAAAATCTGCCTGACCGCGCGCGGGATCGTCGTGCGCGGATGCGCCGATTCGCCCGCCGTGACGCCGACCAGTTCGGTGCCGAGGAACGAGAATCCCGCGATCAGGCCGACGCTCATCATCGCGCGCACGCCGCCGACGAACGGCGCGTCGCCGGCGGTGAAGTTGCGCCAGCCGACGGCGGGGCTGCCGTGCAGCGCGCCGGCCGCGATCAGCAGTCCGGCCGCGATGAAGGCGATCACCGTGACGACCTTGATCAGCGAGAACCCGTACTCGGCTTCGCCGAACCCGCGCACGGACAGCGTGTTCAGCAGGAAGATCAGCACCAGGAACGCCGCGCCCCACCACACGCCGGGTAGCGCCGGAAACCAGTAGCGCATCACGATCTGCGCGGCGACCAGCTCGACCGCGATCGTGACCGCCCAGCTGTACCAGTAGGTCCAGCCGAGCGCGACGCCGAAACCTGCGTCGACGTACTGGCTGCCGTAGTAGGCGAACGATCCCGATACCGGCACCAGCGCGGCCATCTCGCCCAGCCCCGTCACGACGAAGTACACCATCAGGCCGATCAGTACATACGCGGCGATCGCGCCGCCGGGGCCGGCCTGCGCGACCGACGCGCCGGACGCGACGAACAGGCCGGTGCCGATCGAGCCGCCGATCGCGATCATCGTGATGTGCCGGCCCTTCAGCCGGCGTTGGAGCGTCGTCGCGGCAGGCGCGGCTGATCCCGGCTCCGCCTGCTCCGTCATGCGTACACTGTCCATCGCTTCACCTCGAAGGTTGCCGTCTCGTCCATTTGATTCGGTATTCGAATCGATATGCGTGGCCCGCCCGCTTTGGCGAAGCGGCATCCGATCCATCGGCGCCGCCGCGCTGGCCGGCCTGCGGATGTCAGGCCACGCTGCGCTTGATTGCCTGCAGTTCGGCCGACGTTACGATCTTCTCGATCCGGTAGCGCGGGCTGTCGAGCCAGGCGTTCGCGATCCGGCGGTATTCGTCGAGATCCTCGCAAGCCAGCCGCACGAGAAAATCGAAGGTGCCGCTGACGAGCCAGCAGTCGAGCACGGCCGGATTCGAGCGCATCTCTTCCTCGAACGGCGCCTGCGAGCGGCCGTGATCGGCGAGCACGATCTGCGCGAGCACGACGATCGACTGCTTGTCGCGCGGCGGCTTGATCACCGCGCGATAGCCCGCGATGACGCCGAGCGCCTCGAGCCGTTCCACCCGCGCCTGGCAGGGCCGCGGCGTCAGGTTCACCTGCTCGGACAGCTTCCGGTACGAGATGCGCGCGTCGTGGCGCAGGATGTCGAGAATCCGGAGATCGATCTTGTCGAGTTGCATTTTCTTGTCGGTCATCCGCGCGCTCCGGTCGGGGTAGGGCGCCGGGGCGTCTCCTGTCCCGGCGCGCCACATTATCCGCCGACCCGGCGCGCGACTCCGCTAGAAGCGCAGCGACAGGCAGGTCAGCCCGCCGTCCATCTTGCGGAACTCGCCGGTGTCGAGCACGTGCAGCGGCATGCCGAGCGCGTCGATCTTCTCGTGCACGCGCGGATAGCCGGCGGGCGTCAGCAGCGTGTCGTTGATCCGCAGCGTATTGCATGCGTATTCGTCGGCCGCGTCGATCTCGATGACGCGGAAGCCGTCGAACGCGCGATGTCCGGCGAGCGCCCGGGTGGCGAGCAGCACGTCGTCGCCGAGCGCGTTGACGACCGATTTCAGGTGCAGCCCCGCGCCGACGGGAATCGCCTCGACCGTGTAGCCGTGCGGCGCCACGAGCGCGCCGAACGCCGCGATGCCGGCGGCGTCGGTGCGGCTCGTCAGGCCGATGTAGAAGCGCCGGCCGACCCGCATCACGTCGCCGCCGTCGAGGCGGCCGTCGCGCATCGGCAGCAGCGGGCGGTGCGCGGCGAGCGGCGCGGCGATCGAATCGATCTCGCCGCGCCGCGCGGGCGCGCCGGGACGGGTGATGACCGCGAACTCCGGTGTGACGACCGCGACGTCTTCCACGAAATGCGCATCCGGGAACGCATCGAGCGCGGGCAGTTCGACCGGCTCGACACCGTGCGCGCGCAGCGCTTCGCAGTACGCGTGGAATTGCGTGAGCGTCCGGTCGTAGTCGGGGGCGCCGCTTTGCGCGGTGGTCAGGCCGGCGCCGCACGACGCGGCGGGACGGCGGACGATTGCCTTCGTGAAGTGCATCGGAACTCCTCCTGGGTATCGAGCGGCGCCCGGCACGATGCGCGGCCGGGCCGCTTCGCATTCGGATTCATTATTCGCCGTCAAAATGGAGGGAACGCGTCGATTTCGACTGTGCCCACAGCCGGTTCCGTCGAATTTCAACGCGCCGGCAGCCGATTCGGCGCTCGCGTCCGGCCGCGCCCGATCGCGCTCAGGCCTTGTGCGTCGACAGCAGGATGCTCGTTTCGGTGTTGGCGATGCCGTCGATCAGGCGGATCGCGCCGAGTACGCGGTCGAAGCTCTCCAGCGAATCCGAGGACAACTCCGCGACCAGATCCCAGCGGCCGTTGGTGCTGTGAATCGTGACGACGCTCGGATGGCCGCGCAGTCCCTTGACGATCTCGGCGGCCCGGTTGCCCTGCACCGCGATCGACATCAGCGCGCGAATCCGGTGGCGCTCGACGGTCGGCTTCAGCCGCACCGTGTAGCCGACGATCACGCCGCCCCGTTCGAGCCGCGTCATGCGGTTCTGCACGGTCGCGCGCGCGACCCGCAGGTGCTTCGCGAGCGCGACGACCGGCAGACGCGCGTCGTCGCGCAGCAGCGCGATGAGTTGCCGGTCGATATCGTCGAGCACGATCATGGTGCGGGTCTCCTTCGGGATGGCCACCGGCGGCGGGCGAGCCGGGTGGTAATGGAGCATATTGCCGGTCAGATCTCGCATTTTGCAAAATCTATCGACAAATCTTACGCTCTTGCCGGCTTTCTGTTGGCCGGGGTTTCGGAAACAATGGTCCTGTCGAGCGGCACGCAGCCGCCATTCCACCGATACAGGAGACACCCATGACCCGCTTCCTCGACGTTCCCACCACCGCCAGGCTGATCGCCGATACCGGCGTCGCGCGTGCGCTGGGCGAGCTGGTCGATATCCTGCGCGCCGACTATCTGCGCTGGCAGGATTTCGACAAATCGCCGCGCGTCGCCTGCCATTCGCGCTACGGCGTGATCGAGCTGATGCCCGTCGCCGATGCGCGGATGTACGGCTTCAAGTACGTGAACGGCCACCCGATCAACGCGGCGCGCGGCATGCACACGGTCATGGCGTTCGGCGCGCTCGCCGAGGTCGACACCGGCTACCCGCTGCTGCTCGCCGAGCTGACGCTCACCACCGCGCTGCGCACCGCCGCGACGTCCGTGCTCGCGGCGCGGGCGCTCGCGCGGCCCGGCGCCCGCACCATGGCGCTGATCGGCAACGGCGCGCAAAGCGAATTCCAGGCGGTCGCGTTCCATGTGCTGCTGGGCATGACCGAAATCCGCGTCTTCGACGTGGATCCGGCCGCGACCGACAAGCTGGTACGCAACCTGCGCGCGTATCCCACGCTGAAGGTCGTGCGCGCGGCATCGGTCGCCGACGCCGCGCGGGGCGCGGACATCGTCACGACCGTGACCGCCGACAAGGCCTACGCGACCATCGTCACGCCCGACATGATCGAACCCGGCATGCACCTGAACGCGGTCGGCGGCGATTGCCCCGGCAAGACCGAGCTGCACGCGGACGTGCTGCGCATGAGCCGCGTGTTCGTCGAATACGAACCGCAGACGCGCATCGAGGGCGACATCCAGCAGTTGCCCGCCGATTTTCCGGTGGTCGAGCTGTGGCGTGTGTTGCGCGGCGAGGCGCCCGGCCGCGACGACGACGCGCAGGTGACGGTGTTCGATTCGGTGGGCTTCGCGCTCGAGGACTATTCGGCGCTGTGCTATCTGCACGCGCTGGCGCAGCGGCACGATGCCGGCATCGAGATCGCGCTGGTGCCGGCGGCCGTCGATACGAAGAATCTGTTCGCGCTGCTCGGCGACCGGCCCGCGGTGCCGCTTCGCCCGTCGCCGCGCAGGGAGGACGCGTGCGAGCGCACGCACTGATTCCGCCGGCACGGGCTTTTCGCTTCCGGCCCGCGATGAATCTCGTCTCGATCCAGGCGCCCGCGGGCGTGGTGATGATCCGCCCGCACCGCTTTCTGCCGAATCCCGAGACCGCGGCCGACAACGCGTTCCAGCGCACGGCGGCGACGGGCGACGCGCCGGCGCTGTCCGCGGCCGCTCGCGACGAGGTGTCGGCCGCCGCGCAAGCGCTGTCGGCGGCGGGCGTGCGCACCCATGTCTTCGACGATCACGGCGAGCGCGACACGCCCGACTCGGTGTTCCCGAACAACTGGTTCTCGACGCATCCGGGCGGCCACGTCGCGCTTTATCCGATGTACGGCGAGAGCCGGCGCCGCGAGCGTCGCGGCGACGTCGTCGAGATGCTCAAGGCCGAGTATCGCGTGCAGGACGTGATCGACTACTCCGGCCTCGAATACGACCGGGTGTTCCTCGAAGGCACGGGCGCGATGGTGTTCGATCACGTCGCGCGGATCGCGTATGCCGCGCGGTCGCATCGCGCCGATCCGGTGGCGCTCGAGCGCTTCTGCACGCATTTCAATTTCGAGCCGATGGGCTTCGATACCGCCGATGCGGACGGCCGACCGATCTATCACACCAACGTGATGATGAGCATTGCGACCGATTTCGCGCTGATCGGCCTCGACCTGATTCCCGACCCGGCGCGGCGCGAGGCGATCCGGCGCCGCCTGACCGAGACGGGACGCACGGTGATCCCGCTGGATCGCGCGCAGATCGCCAACTTCGCCGGCAACGCGCTCGAACTGTCCGCGCGCGGCGGCCGGGTGCTTGCGCTGTCGCGGCGCGCGGCCGCGTGCCTCGCGCCGTGGCAGCGGGCGGCGATCGAACGCTCGGCGCGCCTGCTGCCGCTCGATGTGCCGACGATCGAGATGGCGGGCGGCTCCGTGCGCTGCATGCTGGCCGGGATCCATCTGGCGCCGCGCGACTGAAGTTCGACGAAGGTGGGGGCGCCGCGCATCCGGGCGGCGCGCTTTACCGTGGTTGTCGGTCGCCATGCCCCGCGGGAATCCGGGGCCGCGCCCGAGGGACGAGGGCGGCGCACGCCGGGATGGCGCCCGCCCGGTCATACCCGTTGCGTAGGTTCCGAGCGGCATGCCGACGACGGCGCGCGCGGCCCGCTGGCGCGACCGGGTAAGGCGGCGATCCCGATCGTCGGAGAGGCGAGCGCAACCTGTGCGGCCGCCTCGAATGAGGCCCCGGTGCGCGCGCGGCGCGGCTCACGCCCAGGGCGGATCCGCGTGGGTTACTGCACCGACACCGTGTTGAAGTTCTGGCGTCCGAACGGACTGACGTGATAGCCGCTCACGTTGCCGCGCGTGAGCGCCGACGCGGTCGGATAGCCGAGCGGAATCCACAGCGCCTGATCGTGGATGATCTTCTGCGCGGCTTCATACAGCTTCGTGCGCTTCGCCGGATCGGCGGTTTCCTTGCCGTCCGCGATCAGCTTGTCGAGCTGCGGATCGCAGTAGCGTGCGAAGTTGATGCCCGACTTTACCGAATTGCAGCTGAACTGCGGCGTCAGGAAATTGTCCGGGTCGCCGTTGTCGCCGGCCCAGCCCATGAACAGCAGGTCGTGCTGGCCGAGCTTCGCCTGCTTGATCAACTCGCCCCATTCGATCACCCGGACTTCCGCCTTCACGCCGATCTTCGCGAGGTCGGCCTGCAGCAGTTCGGCGCCCGCCTTCGGATTCGGGTTCAGCACGCTGCCGGTCGGGCGCACCCAGATCGTCGTCGCGAAGCCGTTCGGAAAACCCGCCGCCGCGAGCAGCTGTTTCGCCTTCGCCGGATCGTACGGATACGGCGCGATCGATTTCGCATAGCTCCAGGTGTTCGGCGGATACGGATTGTTCGCCGGCGTCGCGGTGTTGTCGAACACCACCTTCAGATAGGTGGCGCGGTCGAACGCGAGATTGAGCGCCTCGCGCACCTTGGCGTTGTCGAGCGGCTTCTTCTGCGAGTTGAGCGCGACGAACGCGGTCATGAACGCGGGGGTCTCGACCACCTTCAGCGCCTTGTCTGTCTTCGCCGCCGCGACGTCCTGCGGCTTGGGCGACAGCGCGATCTGGCATTCGCCCGCCTTCACCTTCTGCGCGCGCACGGCCGGATCGGGCGTGATCGCGTAGATCAGCCGGTCGACCTTCGGCTTCGGCCCCCAGTACGACGGATTGACGTCGTAACGGATCACCGCGTCCTTCGTGTAGCTCTTGAGCACGAACGGGCCGGTGCCGACCGGCTTTGCGTTCAGGTCGGTCTGCTTGCCGGCCTTCAGCAGCTGGTCCGCGTATTCGGCCGAGTAGATCGACGCGAAGCCCATCGTCAGGATCGGCACGAAGGTCGCGTTCGGCTCGTTCAGCTCGAACTTCACCGTGGCGTCGTCCACTTTCGTGACGGCCTTCACGAGCTTGACGAGCCCCATCGATTGCGCATGCGGGAAGCCGCTCGCGCCCGCGATCTTGTGCCACGGATTGCCGTCGTCGAGCATCCGGCCGAAGGTGAAGACGACGTCGTCGGCGTTCAGCACGCGGGTCGGCTTGAAGAAATCGGTGGTCTGGAACGCCACGTTCGGGCGCAGATGGAAGGTGTACGCGAGGCCGTCCGCGCTGACATCCCATTTGTCCGCCAGCGCCGGCGCCACCTTCTTCGCGGCCTCGTCGTAGGACACGAGGGTGTTGAAGATGACGTCCGCCGATGCGTTGGTCGTCACGAGCGAGTTGTACTGCACGACGTCGAAACCGTCGGGGCTCGATTCGGTGCAGACGGTCAGCGGCTTGGCCGCGACGAGAGCCGGGGCGGCCGCGAGCAGCGCCGCGGCGGTGAACAGCGTGAAACGCATAGGATCTCCCACGTGACTTGATTCCGATGACGGCAGGCGAGCGGGCAGCGCGGGGGCTGCACGCCAGCGGAATAGCATACCGTCAATACGGGGAGGACCGTTAATGAGCGCCGGAACGTGCTGCGTTGCAGCGCCGGAACCGGTGCCGGGGCGTCGGCGCGGCGCGATGCAGCGGCGTTACAGCAGTTCGACCGCCAACGCGGTCGCTTCGCCGCCGCCGATGCACAGCGTCGCGACGCCGCGCCGTGCGCCGCGCGCGCGCAGCACGCCGAGCAGCGTGACGACGATCCGCGCGCCCGATGCGCCGATCGGGTGGCCGATCGCGCAGGCGCCGCCGTGCGCGTTCACGCGTTCGCGGGCGAGGCCGAACTCGCGGATCACGGCCATCGGCACGACCGCGAACGCTTCGTTGATCTCGTAGTAATCGACGTCGCCTGCCTGCCAGCCGGTGCGCGCGAACAGCTTGCGCAGCGCGCCGATCGGTGCGGTGGTGAACCACGCCGGTTCCTGCGCATGGACCGTGTGCGCGTGAATGCGCGCGATCGGCCGCTTGCCGAGGCGTTCGGCGACCGACGCGCGGGTCAGTACGAGGGCCGCCGCGCCGTCCGACAGCGGGCTCGAGTGGGCGGGCGTGATCGTGCCGTCCGCGCGGAACGACGGCTTGAGCAGCGGGATCTTCGCCGCATCGACGCTCTGCGGCTGCTCGTCGGCGGAGACGGCGACGCTTCCCTGCCTGCCTTCGATCGTCACCGGCGCGAGTTCCCAGTCGAAGCGGCCCTCTGCCTGCGCGCGCTGTGCCCAGCGCAACGACTCGGTGGCGTAGGCGTCCTGCGCCGCGCGCGTGAAATCGTAGTGTGCGGCGCACTGCTCGCCGAAATCGCCCATCGCGCGGCCGCGCTCGTATGCGTCCTCGAGGCCGTCGAGCGCCGCGTGATCGTAGAGCGTCGCGTGCCCCGATCGATAGCCGCCACGCGCCTTCAGCGCGAGATACGGCGCGTTCGACATGCTTTCCATCCCGCCCGCGACGACGAGCCCGGCGCTGTCGTTCGACAGTGCGTCGAATCCGTAGCGGATCGCCTGCATGCCCGATCCGCACACCTTGTTGACGGTGACCGCCGCGACTGAGCGGGGCAGGCCCGCGCCCAGCACGGCTTGCCGCGCGGGCGCTTGCCCGAGGCCGGCGGGCAGCACGCAGCCGACGTAGGCCTCGTCGATCGCGGCGGGATCGACGGCGGCGCGCTCGATCGCCGCGCGGATCGCCGTGGCGCCCAGCACGGTCGCGCTCACCGGCGACAGCTTGCCGAGATAGCGGCCCACGGGCGTACGCGCGGCGGACAGGATGACGATGGGATCGCTGGACATGGCTGGCTCCGGAACAATGGGTTGGGGAAACGACGACGAGATAAATGCATATGCATAAATATAGGCTGAAAGCAGCACGCTGCGCAGCGCGATCAAAATCCAATTAAGATGACGATCATCATATTAAAGATGGACGAGGCGAGCATGACGGAGTCGAGGGTGGGGCTATCCGTGCGACGAAAAGCGGGGTGGGGTGCGTCGGAGGCCATGCGGGCCTCCTGCGTCCGGCGCAACGCGCGCGGGTGTGTCTTCGGAACCCCGGTGAGCGATCCGGGGTCCGCCGAAGCGAGGGGGCTCGTTCCCGCATCGGCGAGCGGAACACGCGCGGCGGATGCGCGCGCGTCCGTGTGAAGGCATGGGCGCGCTAGCCCGCGAGCGTTTCGCTCGCCTTCACGCCGGCCGCGAGCAGCTGTTTCGACAGCTTGGGATCGTCGACGGCGCGCGACAGGATCAGGGCGCCGACCGCAAGGGAAACCGTTGCGAGCGCCGCGTCGCGCCGCTCGGCGGGCGTACCGCGCTCGGGCGCCGCGCAGTCGAGCATCGCCGCGAGCTGAGCGGTGAAGTGCGCGCGGGTCGCGTCGTCGCGCCGGCCGATCTCGGCGCCGAGCGCGGCGGCCACGCAGCCTTCGGCCGCGCTGTCGCGATGGCGTTCGCTCAGGTACACCTTCGCGAACGCGACCGGCTTAGGCAGCGCCGGATGACGCGCCATGCGCTTCTGCAGGTGGGCGAGCGCCTGTTCGGCGCCGTGCGCGATGGCGGCGGCGACCAGCGCATCCTTCGATTCGAAGTGGGCGTAAAAGCCGCCGTGGGTCAGGCCGGCGCTCTCCATCAGGCTCGCGACACCGACCGCGTCGATGCCTTCGGCACGGAATCGCTCGGCCGCGGTGGCTTCGATTCGCTCGCGCGTGCGCGCCTTGTGTTCGGGGTCGTATCGCATCGGGGTACCGGTCGGGGCTCAAAACATCATTATATGACGCACGTCATGCTTGCCGGCGCTCGCCCGGGCGCCGCCGGCCGGCGGCCGCCCGGGTCAGCCGGCGAGCGCCTGCGCGAGCTGGTAGACGTCCTGATCGAGCGTCTGCATATGGCGCTTGCCGGTGCGCTGATACACATCGTCCTGCGCGGCTTCCCAGTCGCCCGTGCAGGCCTCGAGCAGCGCCGCGCCTTTCGGCGTGAGGCTCCAGAAGCGCATCCGCTGATCCTCGCCGGGTTCGGAGCGAACCAGCTGGCGGGTCTGCAGCGTGGCGAGCGTCCGGCTCAACGTGGTCTGGTCGAGGAGCAGCAGCGACGACAGCTGGCCGGTCGGGATCGACTCGCGGCTGCCGAGCGCCATCAGGATCGTGAACTGCGTGACGCGGATGCCGTGCTTCGCGAGATGGGCGTCGTAGATCGACGTAATCGCGCGGGCAGCCTGCCTCAGCGTGCCGCAGTGGCAGGGCAGTCTCATCGGGGCGTCGCTCATCACGGGGTCCTTGTTCGAAAGGTTGAGGGCGGGAATCGATCCGAAAGGATAGTACGTCGTAAAGATTGTATATGCATGGAAAGCGCATTTTTCATGCATGTTTGAAGCCGGGACGACGCGCTCGCGCGGCTTTGCGCGGCAGGCGCCGATCCGGCCGATGTTTCAATGATCCGAAAGGAAGGAGCAAGCGATGAAACTGCGGGATACCGTTGCATTGGTCACCGGTTCGAACCGGGGGCTGGGGCTGGCCTACGTGAAGCAGCTGCAAGCGGCCGGCGTGAAGAAAATCTATGCGGCGGCACGCGATCCGGCGCGCGTGACGGTGCCGGGCGTGCAGCCCGTCAGGCTCGACGTCACCCACGCGGACGATGTCGCGGCCGCGGCGCGCGAACTGCGCGACGTCAATCTGGTGATCAACAACGCGGGCATCCTGCGGCAGGCGCCGTTGCTGTCGGACGCGGGCGCGCAGGCGCTGCGCGAGCTGCTCGACACGAATTTCCACGGCATCCTGTCCGTCGCCCGGGCGTTCGCGCCGGTGCTGCGCGACAACGGCGGCGGCGCGCTGGTGAACGTCCTGTCGGCGCTGGCCTGGCTCAGCCTGCCGAACGCCGGCGCGTACGGCATCTCGAAGGCGGCCGCGTGG
This sequence comes from Burkholderia alba, assembly GCF_034721475.1. Taxonomy (NCBI): domain Bacteria; kingdom Pseudomonadati; phylum Pseudomonadota; class Betaproteobacteria; order Burkholderiales; family Burkholderiaceae; genus Burkholderia; species Burkholderia alba. Next base: position 260,318 of record NZ_JAWJWL010000007.1, read on the forward strand.
TCGGCGACCAACGCGATCCGCAACGAGCTGCGCGAGCAGCGCACGCTGGTGGTCGCGGTGCACGCGGGGTACATCGATACCGACATGAGCGGCCACGTCGAAGGTGTCGCGAAGGTCAGCCCCGACGACGTCGCGCGGCGCACGCTGGACGCGCTCGAAGCGGGGCGCGAGGAGGTGCTGGCGGACGACGCGACGCGCGGCGTCAAGGCGCGGCTGGCCGCCGAGCCGCCGGTGTACGTGACGGAGTGGTGGAAGGGCTGACGCCGGGCTGTGCGCGGCGCGCTACTCGGCGGCCGCGCGCGGTTTGCGCGGCGCCTTTTCGAACAGGCGGTCGTACAGCCAGCGGGGCATCACGTGCAGGAGCTTCGCGACGATCCCCATCTGCCAGGGGATCACGCGGAACGGCACTTTGCGCGCGATGGCCTGCGCGGCGCGTTCCGCGAAACGGTCCGCGTCCATCAGGAACGGCATCGGATACGGGTTGTGCTCGGTCATCGGCGTGCGGATGTAGCCGGGCGCGATCGTGACGACCGCCACCTGCTTCGGCCGCAATTCGACCCGCAGCGCTTCGAGATACTTGATCGCGGCGGATTTCGACGCGCTGTACGCGCCCGAGCCGGGCAGGCCGCGCACGCCGGCGACGCTCGCGACGCCGGCGAGCGTGCCGCGCCGCGCGGCCGTCATCGGGCCGACGAACGGCTCGAAGGTGGCGACCATGCCGTAGTAATTGATGTCCATCACCGCGCGGAACGCGGCGAGATCGCTTTCGCCGGTGATCGCGCCCTGGCTGATGCCGGCATTCGCGATCACGACGTCCGGGCAGCCGTAGGTGGCGATGAACTGCGCCGCGGCCTGCGCGAGCGCGTCGGCGTCGCGCACGTCGGCGGGATAGACGGAGACCGGGCAGGCGGGGAAGCGCCGCGCGAACGCGGCGAGGGCGTCGCCGCGCCGCGCGACGAGGCCGAGCGTGGCGCCCTGCCGCGCGTATTCCTCGGCGAGCGCGAGCCCGAGGCCGCTCGAGGCGCCGGTGATGAAGACCTTCAACGGAGAAGTCATGCCGGCGCCCGGGCGGAGAATTACAGCTTCTTGTCCTGGACCTGCTTCACGAGGAAGTCGAGCACCTGCGCGGTGCCTTCCAGGCTGTTCGTGTAGGCGGGGCCGGTCTTGTACTTGCCCTGCACGACGATGGTCGGCACGCCGTCGATGTTGTAGTTCTTCAGCAGGTCGGCCGACTGCTTGACCTGGCCTTGCACGCTGAACGAGTTATACGCGTCGAGGAACTTCTTCTTGTCGATGCCTTGCGTCGCGAGGAAGTCGGCCTGCGCTTCCGGCGTCAGCAGATAGTTCTTCTGCTTGTGGATCGCGTTGAACACGGCGGGCGTCACCTTCTCCGACACGCCGAGCGCGGCCAGCGCATAGAACAGCTTCGAATGCGGGACGAAATCGTCGCGGAACGCCACCGGCACGCGCTTGAACGCGATGTTGTCGCCCTGCTTCTTCACCCAGGCTTCGATGGTCGGCTCGAATTCGTAGCAGTGCGGGCAGCCGTACCAGAAGAATTCGATCACTTCGACCTTGCCGGCCGGGGCGGACACCGGCTGCGGGGCCTTCATGACTTCGAAATCCTTGCCGGCCACCGGCGCGGCGGGCGACGCATGCGCGAAGCCCGCGACGAGGCTCAGGGACAGAAACAGCGTGCTAAGCAGTTTTTTCATATTGAAGATTCGAACGGTTGCGTGGTTGGCATAACGGACGGGCGGCCGGCGGCGAGCCGCCGGCTCATTGCTTCGTGAAGCGGATGACCGCGGTATCGACACCCGCGTCGGACAACCGCTGGCGCGCCGAGTTCATATCGTCGAACTTCGCGAACGGGCCGACCCGTACGCGATAGTACGTGACGCCGCTGACATCGCGCTTCGACACCTTCGACTCGAAACCCTGGAAGCCCAGGCGGGCGCGCTGCTGCTCCGCGTCGCCCTCGGTCTTGTAAGCGCCCACTTGCAGGAAGTAGCCGGTGTTCGCATCGGCGTTCGCGCCCGAGGTCGGCTTGGCCGGCGTGGCGGCGGCGGTCGACGAGCCGGCCTTCGGCGGCGTTTGCGCGGTCTTGGCCGGCGCCGACGCGGCGTTCGCCGTGGCGGTCTGCGGCTTCTTCACCGGCGGCGGGGTGGTGTCGGCGGGCTTCGGCGCGACGGCCACGCCGTTGTCGGCGCCGGTGTTCGCGGCCGGGGTGTTATTCCCCGACGACGGCACTTCGACGATCTGCGGCTCCGGCAGCAGGCCCGGCTGGGTCGGGTTGGCCGCCTGGCCCGGCGCGGTGTTGGGCGGCGTCGGCTGCGCGGCCTGCGGAACCGGCTGGCCGGGCGTCTTGCCCTGCAGCGCGCGGTTCGGGTCGAACTGCTGGGGCTGGCTCGCGCCGTTGTCGGCGGGCGGCGCCACCTTCGAGACGAACGGCGACGGTGCGCGCGTGATGTAGAGCGCCACCACGACCGCGATCGCGAGGCCGACGATCAGGCCCAGCACGATCCCAAGAAATGTTCCCCCGGCTTGTTTCGACTGCTTCGACGTGCGGCGTGGTTTTGCCATTGCTTGAGTCACCTGCAAAAAGAATCGTGAAACGGCCGCGGCCCGGAGGGGCTGCGGCCCGTAGCTGCTTGGCCTGGCGGCTTACATCTTCGCGGGCGCGGACACGCCCAGCATCGCGAGGCCGTTCTCCAGCACCTGGCGCGTCGCGGCGAGCAGCGACGCGCGCGCATTGCGCGGCGCCTCGTCGTCGACGAGCACGCGCTCCGCATTGTAGAACGAGTGAAACTCGCCTGCGAGGTCGCGCAGATAGAACGCGACCGCGTGCGGCGCCAGTTCGGCCGCCGCATGCGTGAGCACGTCCGGATACTCGGCGAGCTTCTGCAGCAGCGACAGCGCCTGCTTGCTCGACAGCTGCGAGAGGTCGGCCGAGGCCAGCAGCGCGTCGTCGGACTGATAGCGCGATTTCCATTCGTTCAGCACCGAGCAGATCCGCGCGTGCGCGTACTGCACGTAATAGACCGGATTTTCGTCGTTCTGTTTCAGCGCGAGGTCGATATCGAACACGAATTCGGTGTCGGCCTTACGCGAGATCAGGAAGAAGCGCACCGCGTCGCGGCCGCGCGTGAGCATCGCCTCGTCGAGCTGGTCCGGCGAGACCTCGGCGCCCGGCGTCGCGCCGCCCGACCACTCGATCAGGTCGCGCACCGTCACGTAGCTGCCCGCGCGCTTGGAGATCTTCACTTCCTGGCCGTCGCGCATCACGGTGACCATCTTGTGCAGCACGTAGTCGGGATAGCCCTTCGGAATGCCGATGTGCAGGCCCTGCAGGCCCGCGCGCACCCGCGCGATCGTGCCGTGGTGGTCGGAGCCCTGGATGTTGATGACCTTGGTGTAGCCGCGCTCCCATTTCACCACGTGATAGGCCACGTCCGGCACGAAGTACGTGTAGGTGCCGTCGGTCTTGCGCATCACGCGGTCCTTGTCGTCGCCCTCGTCGGTCGTGCGCAGCCACAGCGCGCCTTCCTGCTCGTAGGTCATGCCGGCGTTCACCAGCGCGTCGACCGTCTGCTCGACCCGGCCGGCCTTGTACAGCGACGATTCGAGGAAGTATTCGTCGAATTTCACGCCGAACGCCTTCAGGTCCATGTCCTGCTCTCGGCGCAGGTAGGTGACCGCGAATTTGCGGATCGCCTCCAGATCGTCGAGGTCGGCCGCGCCCGTCACCGGTTCGCCGTCCGACGCGGCGACCGTCTCGCCGCTCATGTAGTCGCGCGCGATGTCGGCGATGTATTCGCCGTTGTACGCGGCTTCCGGCCAGCCCATGTCGCCCGGCTTCAGGCCGCGCGCGCGCGCTTGCGTCGACAGCGCCAGGTTGCCGATCTGCACGCCGGCGTCGTTGTAATAAAACTCGCGATGCACCGCGTAGCCCTGGCTGGCGAGCACGCTGGCGAGCACGTCGCCCAGCGCCGCCTGGCGGCCGTGGCCCAGGTGCAGCGGGCCGGTGGGATTGGCGGACACGAATTCGAGCAGCACCCGCTTGCCGTGGTCGCGGTCCGAGCGGCCGAACGCGCGGCCCTCGGCGAAGACCGCGCCGACCACCGCCTGCTTGGACGCGGCCGACAGGCGCAGGTTGATGAAGCCGGGTCCGGCGATGTCGGCGGCGTCCACGAGGCCCTGCGCGGCCGGATGGGCCGTCAGCGCCGCGACGATCTGCTCGGCGAGCTGGCGCGGATTGGCGGACAGCGGCTTCGCGAGCTGCATCGCGACGTTGCAGGCGACGTCGCCGTGCGCGGCCGCCTTCGGGCGTTCGAGCGTGATCGCGGGCGCGACGAAGCTGGCTTCGGCGTCGCCTTTGAGCGCCTGGACGACCTGCTTCACGCTGTCGGCGAGCAGGGTTTCGAGAATGTGTTTTTGAGCGGGCAGCATGCTGGTCGTGGTCTCGTTGACGGCGGTCCGCCAGAACCGGGGCGCCGGCGCGCCGGAGGGCACGCGTTTCAGGAATCGCTGAATTTTAACAGGTGCTAATATGCCGCTCAGGCGCCGCGCGCCGGAGAGGCTTGACGCGCGCCGGCCGGAGGTCCGAAACGGGGTTGCGGCGAGCACAACAAGTTGAAAAGGGAATTGTCATGATTACGTTTAAAAGCAAAGCGGCACAGGACCTGGACGTTCTGAAGGATTTCGCGGTCTACGTGCTGGGCGTCGTCGGCAAACAGCTGGGCGAGCGCGGGGTGATCACGTCGGAGGAACTGGACGACGCGATCGCCAAGCTCGAAGGCGCGGTCAACCAGGCGAAGCAGGCACGGGCCGAGCATGCCGGCCACTTTCACGAGGACGAGCCGGACCACGCCCACCACGAAGTGCCGGTCAGCATCGCGCAGCGCGTTGCGCCGTTCCTGACCATGTTGCGCGAAGCCAAGGCGCAGAACGCCGACGTTCACTGGGGATTCTGAGCGCGGAATCCGCGCCGGCGCAGGCCGCAACAGCAAAAGCCCGCGGGAAGCGGGCTTTTTTCATGACCCTTATTATTCAGACGAATGGCCGGGCGGCGCGGCGCGCGGCCGTTCAGAGCTGCGGCGCGAGCGCGCGCTGCGCATCCGCCTTCGACAGCGACATGCGTCGCGCGAAATCGTCGAGCTGATCCTGGCCGATCTTGCCGACCGAGAAATACGTGCTGTCCGGGTGCGCGAGGTAGAAGCCCGACACGCTGGCGGCGGGCAGCATCGCGAGGGCGTCGGTGAGGCTCATGCCGACCTCGTCGGTCAGCAGCGTGTCGAACATGTCGCGCTTCACCAGATGGTCCGGGCAGGCCGGATAGCCGGGCGCGGGGCGGATGCCGACGTACTTCTCGGCGATCAGGTCGTCGTTGCCGAGCGTCTCGGCGGCCGCGTAGCCCCACAGATCGCGGCGCACCCGCGCGTGCAGCGTCTCGGCGAACGCCTCCGCGAAGCGGTCGGCGAGCGCTTTCAGCATGATCGCGCTGTAGTCGTCGTGATCGGCCTCGAACTGGCGCTCCTTCACATCGACGCCCAGGCCCGCCGTGACCGCGAACATGCCGATGTAGTCGGCGACGCCCGATGCCTTCGGGGCGATGAAATCGGCGAGCGAGCGGTTCGGCCGCATCACGCCGTCCACCACCGGGCGCACGCTTTGCTGGCGCAGGTTGCGCCAGGTCATCAGCACATCCGTGCGCGATTCGTCCGCGTAGATCTCGATGTCGTCGTCGTTCACCGTATTCGCGGGCAGCAGCGCGATCACGCCGTTCGCGGACAGCCAGCGGCCCTGGATCAGCCGCGCGAGCATCGATTTCGCGTCGGAGAACACCCGCCGCGCCGATTCGCCGACGATCTCGTCGTTCAGGATCGCCGGGTACGGGCCGGCCAGGTCCCAGGTCTGGAAGAACGGGCCCCAGTCGATGTACTGCGCCAGCTCGTTCAGGTCGTAGTTCTTGAACACGCGGCGGCCGATGAATTTCGGCTTGACCGGGCGGTAGTTCGCCCAGTCGATCCTGGTCTTGTTCGCGCGCGCCTCGGCAAGCGTGACCATCGGCAGCGCCTTCTTGTTCGCGTGCTGGTCGCGGATGCGCTCGTAGTCGGACTTCAACTCGTCGAGATACTTCGTCGCGCCCTCGTCGGACAGCAGGCTGGATGCGACCGACACCGAACGCGACGCGTCCGGCACGTAGACGACCGGGCCTTCGTAATTCGGCGCGATCTTGACGGCGGTGTGCACGCGCGAAGTGGTGGCGCCGCCGATCAGCAGCGGAATCTTCTTGACGCGGAAGTAGTCGTCGCGCTGCATCTCGGCCGCGACGTAGGCCATTTCCTCGAGGCTCGGCGTGATCAGGCCGGACAGCCCGATGATGTCCGCGCCCTCGACCTTCGCCTTCGCGAGGATCTCGTTGCACGGGACCATCACGCCCATGTTGACGACTTCGAAGTTGTTGCACTGGAGCACGACCGACACGATGTTCTTGCCGATGTCGTGCACGTCGCCCTTCACGGTGGCGATCACGATCTTGCCCTTCGCGCGCACGTCGCCGCCCGCCTCGGCGAGCAGGCGCTTCTCCTCCTCGATGAACGGGATCAGATGGGCGACCGCCTGCTTCATCACGCGCGCGGACTTCACGACCTGCGGCAGGAACATCTTGCCCTGGCCGAACAGGTCGCCGACCACGTTCATGCCGTCCATCAGCGGCCCTTCGATCACGCTGATCGGACGGCCGCCGGCCGCGGCGATCTTCGCGCGGGCCTCCTCGGTGTCGTCGACGATGAAGGTGGTGATGCCGAGCACGAGCGCGTGCGCGAGCCGCTTCTCGACCGGCTGGTTGCGCCATTCGAGGTTTTCTTCCTTCTTCGCCGCACCCGTCTTGAACTTGTCGGCGACTTCGAGGAGGCGGTCGGTGCCGTCGTCGCGGCGGTTCAGGATCACGTCCTCGACGCGATCGCGCAGATCGGCGTCGAGATCGGCGTACACGCCGAGCTGGCCGGCGTTGACGATGCCCATGTCCATGCCCGCCTGGATCGCGTGGTACAGGAACACGGTGTGGATCGCCTCGCGCACCGGATCGTTGCCGCGGAACGAGAACGACACGTTCGACACGCCGCCGCTCACCTTCGCGTGCGGCAGGTTCTGCTTGATCCAGCGGGTCGCCTCGATGAAGTCGACCGCGTAGTTGTTGTGCTCCTCGATGCCCGTCGCGACCGCGAAGATGTTCGGGTCGAAGACGATATCCTCGGGCGGGAAGCCCACTTCGTTCACGAGGAAGTCGTACGAGCGCTTGCAGATCTCGGTCTTGCGCTGGAAGGTGTCGGCCTGGCCCTTCTCGTCGAACGCCATCACGACGGCCGCCGCGCCGTAGCGGCGGATCAGGTTCGCGTGATGGCGGAACGCGTCCTCGCCTTCCTTCAGCGAGATCGAATTGACGATCGCCTTGCCCTGCACGCACTTGAGGCCCGCTTCGATCACTTCCCATTTCGACGAGTCGATCATGATCGGTACCCGGGCGATGTCCGGCTCCGACGCGATCAGGTTCAGAAAGCGCACCATCGCGGCTTTCGAATCGAGCATCGCCTCGTCCATGTTGATGTCGATCACCTGCGCGCCGTTCTCGACCTGCTGGCGCGCGACGGCGAGCGCCTCGTCGAACTGGCCGTTGAGAATCATCCGGGCGAAGGCCTTCGAGCCGGTGACGTTGGTCCGTTCGCCGACGTTGATGAAGAGCGTGCCGGGCGTAACGTTGAACGGCTCGAGGCCGGCGAGGCGCATCGTGTGATCGGTCATGGCGGGTGCGGTGCGTTGGACGGGTTGGGAGGGAGCGGGACGGCGCGGGTCAGGCGGCGTCGGCGCCGCTGTACTGGCTCGGCCAGCGGCGCGGCTTCACGTCGGCCAGCGCCTTCGCGATTTCGGCGATGTGCTCGGGCGTCGTGCCGCAGCAGCCGCCCGCGACGTTCACGAGGCCCGCCTGCGCGAATTCCTTCAGCAGGCTCGACGTGACGTCCGGGGTTTCGTCGAAGCCCGTCTCGCTCATCGGGTTCGGCAGGCCCGCGTTCGGGTAGCACGACAGGTAGGTGTCGCAGAGCTTCGCCAGTTCCGCGACGTACGGGCGCATCAGCGCGGCGCCGAGCGCGCAGTTCAGGCCGAACGTGAGCGGCTTCGCGTGGCGCAGCGAATTCCAGAACGCTTCGACCGTCTGGCCGGAGAGGATGCGGCCCGAGGCGTCGGTGACGGTGCCGGAGATCATCACCGGCAGGCATTCGCCGGTGTTCTCGAACAGCTCGTCGAGCGCGAACAGCGCGGCTTTCGCGTTCAGCGTGTCGAAGATGGTTTCGACGAGGAACAGGTCGACGCCGCCGTCGAGCAGCGCCTTGGCCTGCTGATAGTAGGCGGCGCGCAGCTCGTCGAAGGTCACGTTGCGCGCGCCCGGATCGTTGACGTCGGGCGAAATGCTGGCCGTCTTCGGCGTCGGCCCGATCGCGCCCGCGACGAAGCGGGGCTTGTCGGGCGTCGCGTACTTGAGCGCGGATTCGCGGGCGAGCTTCGCCGATTCGAGGTTCATCTCGACGGCGAGGTCTTCCATCCCGTAGTCGGCCTGCGCGATGGTGGTCGCGCCGAACGTGTTGGTCTCGGCGATGTCGGCGCCCGCGGCGAAGTACTGGTCGTGGATCTCGCGGATGACCTGCGGCTGCGTGATCGACAGCAGCTCGTTGTTCCCCTTGATGTCGCGCGGGTAGTCCTTGAAGCGGTCGCCGCGATAGGCGGCTTCATTGAGCTTGTAGCGCTGAATCATCGTACCCATCGCGCCGTCGAGGATCAGGATGCGCTGCTGCAGCAGCTGCGGCAGCGCCGCGCCGCGCGTATAGCGGGCAGCGAGGGCGGCTGACTTGACGGACGAGGCGAACGGGGAGGGCGCGGACATGAGCGGATAACCGGCGAATCTTGGAAACCGCCATTGTAGCCGCTGGGCACAGCACCCGCCGGGCGCGGCGCGGGCGGCCGCGCCAAACAAAACCCCCGTGCGGCGAACCGGACGGGGGCGGGGAGTGCGCTGAAACGAAATGCTCTACGACATCAGCCAGACGAATGGGCGGGCACGTCGCGGCCGGCGGGCCGCTTGGCGCACGCGATATCGTCAGTGCAGCACGACCGGCTGGGTCATCAGGCTGTCGAACTGTCCGAGGAATTCATCGACCTCGTCGAGACTGGGCTCTTCCTGGATCAGTTGCTTCACGTGCTCGCGAAAACGCGCAGCCAGTTCGCCGTCGATGAAGATTTCGCGTTGCGCGTTCTTGTCGACGATTTCATAACCACCCGAATTCATCGCGTGGTGACCGTCCTGCGGCGGAAATTCGACGACGCAGTAGTTGGGGCTGTTGTAGATCATTTGCATGGCGGCACTCCTCTTTGCAGTGGCTTCTGGCCTCGTTGCCCTTAAGTGGGGCAGGCCGAGCCGGTTTCAAGGGGTTGGCGCTGCACGCCCGCTGAATCGATCGGACGCATCGGTTTAGAAGCCGATACCGGTAAAACGTTTCAGCTTTTTCGCCGGTGGACCGCAGCAGGTGTCAAAGATTGTCAAGGCGACACCGGAGCATCGTCATGGGTCGCTCCGGGGACGGCCGGTTCGGTCGAATTTACCGGCCCGCTGCTGTCGGACGCACCGGGTAGGGGCGCACTTTCATTATCGTTCTCTTCGTCCGTTTGTGCTCGGCCATGCCACAACAATTCGATCTGCGCGCCGCCGGGTTCGGTCTGGACCATGCGCGCGGGCAGCCAGCCGAGCGACGGCGCGAGCCACAGATCGATGCGGCGGGTGTCGCCGGGGCGGCGCGGCAGGCGCATGAAGTGACGCGTTTCCAGCATCCCTTCGGCGGTGCGCACGGTTTCGTCGCCGATCGTCGTGATGGGCCAGATCTCGCCGCTGTTGTTGTCGACGACGAAGAACTCGCGCGTGACGCCGGGCCGGTAGGCGTCGGGATTGCCGCGCAGCAGGCCGGCCAGCTGCATCAGCATGCTGAAGCGATCCTGCGCGCCGTCGGGCAGCGCGAGCGAATCCGGCGTGCGCGTGAAGACGATCTGCTTCGTATCCCGATTGAAGATCGCGACGTCGGACGGCCGCTTGCCGCGCTGTTCGACGTACTGGTCGGGCGCGATGCCGAATGCGTCGATCCGCCCGTGACTTTGGTACCGGAACGGTCCGACGAACGGCACGGGCATCGTGACCGACAACGAATAGGTCCGGCCGTCGCTGCGCCAGTGGATCGTGCCGGTGGCGTTCTGCACGCCGTTGTAGAACGTGTCGTACTGGAGGTCGCCCGACGGGGGCACGGAGAACTTGACCCCGGCCGACGCCGCGTCCGAGGCGTGGCCGGCCGGCGTTGCCTGCGTGCCGCCCTGGCCCGCGGCGGCCGACGCCGGGGCGGTGCCCGATGCGGAGGCCGGTTCGGCTGCCGAGGTCGTGACCGGCGACGCGAGCGCGCTCAGCACCGGCGCCGAGGGCTGCGAGGGTTGCGGCGCGGGCCGGCGCGGCGCGCGCGCGGCCGGTTGCGGCTTCGGCGGTGGCGCGGCGGCGGGCTGGCGTTCGATCTGCTGAGGCTTCAGCAATTCGATCTCGACCGGCGCATTGGCGGGCGCGAGCGGCGTGAACGGTTCGCGATAGCGCGATACCCATTGTGCGGCGAGCCAGTGCATGCCCAGCACGAGCGCCAGCACGACGCCCACGCGCAGCAGGCGGCGCGTAGCGGCGGCGGGTCGGTTGGACAGAGTGGACGACAGCGGCATCAGGCGAGGACGAATGGCTCGGACAAAGGTGAAGGCGGCGCACCGGCCGCGGCGGGCATCGCGGCGCGCCCGTGCGACGGGCGGGGCTCAGCCGGTCTGACCGTGTGCGGGCGCGGACGTTCTTCGCAGGCGCCGGGACAGGGCCGGGGCGGCGTCAGGCGTCGCGCGCCGAGTCGCCACTATACCCAAGCTCGTACGAGAGTTTTTGCGCGCAGGCGCGCAGCGCGACGTCGATCTCGCCGCCCCAGCGAATATCGAACGCGCCTTCCTGGCCGAGCGCGATGATCGCGAGCGCGAGATCGCCGACCGCGTCGAACACCGGCATGCAGAACGCATGGATGGTCGGCAGCAGCATCCCTTCCACGCGCGCGGCGCGGTGCGCGCGCACGTCGGCCAGCACCGCCTCGACATCCGCGAGCGTGCGCGGGCCGCCGTGGTGCGGCGAGCGCCGGGTGTCGGCCAGCTCGCGCTCCAGCATCGCGGCCGTCCTGCTGCGCGGCAGGTACGCGGCGAACAGCAGCCCGGTGGCGGAGCCGAGCAGCGGCATCACGTCGCCGAGCTTGAGTGATGCCTTGGCCGGATGGCTCGACTCCATCCAGTGCACGACGGTCGGCCCCTGGTTGCCCCACACGGCGATGCCGACGGTCTGATCGAGCTGGTCGCGCAGCGCGGTGAGCGCGATCCGCGCAAGCTTCACGCCGTCGATGCGGGCGAGCCGCGCGAGGCCCATCTGCAGTGCGAAGCCGCCCAGTTCGTAGCGCCCCGACACCGGATCCTGCGACACGAGCCCAAGCCGCGAGAAGCTCACGAGATAGCGGTGCGCCTTCGCCGGGCTCATGCCCGCGCGTTGCGCGAGGTCGCGCAGCATCATCGCGCGCGGCTCGCCCGTCAGCACGTCGAGCAGGCGAAAGCCGACTTCGATCGACTGGATGCCCGAGCGGACTTTTTCCTCGGTGGCGTCGTCGGCGAGATTGTCGTCGGGGGCTTCGGATACGGACATGGAAGAGGGGGCGCGCATGGCGCGCAAGGCAAAAGGATAGAGTCGGACCGGCGGCGCAGCGCCGCCGCGGATTCACCATCGTAAAATAGATTCCTTCCATCGTCACTACAACGGCTCTCTCCCTATGAAACTTGCCTCGCTCAAGGACGGCACCCGCGACGGCCAGCTGATCGTCGTTTCCCGCGACCTGCACACGGCGGCGATCGCCGACGCGATCGCGCCGACCCTGCAACGCGTGCTGGACGACTGGGCCTTCTATGCGCCGCAGCTGCGCGAGCTGTACGACGCGCTGAACCACGGCCGCGCGCGCAACGCGTTCGCGTTCGAGCCGGCTCATTGCATGGCGCCGCTGCCGCGCGCGTTCCAGTGGGCGGACGGCTCCGCGTACGTGAATCACGTCGAGCTGGTGCGCAAGGCGCGCGGCGCCGAGATGCCGCCCGAGTTCTGGACCGATCCGCTGATGTACCAGGGCGGCAGCGACGATTTCATCGGCGCGCGCGACGACATCGTCTGCGCGTCGGAGGACTGGGGCATCGACTTCGAGGCCGAAGTGGCGGTCGTCACGGCGGACGTGCCGATGGGCGCGACGCCCGACGACGCGCTGAAGGCCGTGCGGCTCGTCACGCTCGTCAACGACGTGTCGCTGCGCAAGCTGATTCCCGCCGAGCTGGCGAAGGGGTTCGGGTTCTTCCAGAGCAAGCCCGCCACGGCTTTCGCGCCGGTCGCGGTGACCCCGGACGAGCTCGGCGAGCATTGGCGCGAGGGCCGCGTGCACCGTCCGATGATCGTCCACTGGAACGGCCGGAAGGTCGGCCAGCCGGACGCGGGCGCGGACATGGTGTTCCATTTCGGCCAGCTGATCGCGCATGCCGCGAAAACCCGCAACGTGCGCGCGGGCTCGATCGTCGGGTCGGGCACGGTGTCGAATCAGGATGCGAAGCGCGGCTACTGCTGCATTGCCGAGAAGCGCTGCCTGGAGACGATCGAGCACGGCGCGCCGCAGACCGAATTCATGCGTTACGGCGACAAGGTGAAGATCGAGATGTTCGACGACGCGGGCAAGTCGATCTTCGGCGCGATCGAGCAGTCGGTCGCGCCGCCGGACGGCGCCGCCTGACGCGGTGCCGAGGCCGGGGCCCGGCCGCTTCGGCCCGCCCCGGCCGGGTAACGCCCGATGCCCGGCCGTACCCGCTTCGCTACACTGGGCCGGTCGATCCCTATCCGTTTTTCAGTTCAGTCAAGGAGCCGCGCATGGCCGATCTCGATCTGTATTCCGGTTACGAGGCGCTGCGCGTGCAGCGGCAGCCGCACGGCGTCCTCGAAATAGTGATGAGCGGCGAGGGCGCGAACCGCAGCGGCCTCGCCACCGCGAACGACAGGATGCACCGCGAACTGGCCGACATCTGGCGCGACGTCGATCGCGATCCCGATACCCGCGTGGCGGTGATCCGCGGCGAGGGCAAGGGCTTTTCGGCGGGCGGCGATCTCGCGCTCGTCGAGCAGATGGCGAACGACTTCGACGTGCGCGCGCGGGTCTGGCGCGAAGCGCGCGACCTCGTCTACAACGTGATCAACTGCGGCAAGCCGATCGTCTCGGCGATGCACGGGCCCGCGGTCGGCGCGGGCCTCGTCGCGGGGCTGCTCGCCGACGTGTCGATCGCCGCGAAGCGCGCGCGGATCATCGACGGCCATACCCGCCTCGGCGTGGCGGCCGGCGATCACGCGGCGATCGTCTGGCCGCTGCTGTGCGGGATGGCGAAGGCGAAGTACTACCTGCTGCTGTGCGAACCGGTGAGCGGCGAGGAGGCCGAGCGGATCGGGCTGGTGTCGCTCGCGGTCGACGAAGCCGATCTGCTGCCGAAGGCCTACGAGGTCGCGGAGCGGCTCGCGCGCGGCTCGCAGACGGCGATTCGCTGGACCAAGTACGCGCTGAACAACTGGCTGCGCATGGCCGGGCCGTCGTTCGATACGTCGCTGGCGCTCGAATTCATGGGATTTGCGGGGCCGGACGTGCAGGAGGGCATCCGTTCGCTGCGCGAGCGCCGCGCGCCCGACTTTCCAGGCGGCGCGCCGTTCTGAACGCAGCCCGGGCGGCGGGCGCGCTATGATCCCGTCCAGGCGCCGCGCGCGGCCGCCGTCCCATGACTTGCCTCATTCGCTTCGAAGGATGGCCGTATGACCGATACCCCCGGTTCCTCCCCGTTCCCCGGTTTTACCGGCTTCCAGCCCACCGAGATGCTCGACAAGATGTGGGAGATGATGCGCCTGTCGCCGTTCGGCGGGATGGGCGCGCTTCCCGGCGCGTCGCAAGGCTTGCCGCCGTCGCTGTCCGCGATGTCGGACATGATGGCGCCGCTGTCGAGCGTCGAGGAGATGGACAAGCGGATCACCGATCTGCGCGCGGTCGAGCAATGGCTGAAGCTCAATCTCAACATGCTGCAGTCGGCGATCCAGGCGCTTGAAGTGCAGCGCGCGACGCTTGCGACGCTGCGCGCGTTCGGCGCGCTCGCGCAGACCTCGATGGCGGCGGCCGAGGCGGCCGTGTCGAACCCGGAGTCCGCCGCGCCCGCTTCGGAACCGAAACCGGCGCCCGACGCGCAGCCGGCGGCCGGGCCGCGTCACGCATCCGGTCCGCAGCCGGGCGCCGACGGGTTCGATCCGTCCGGGTGGTGGAACCTGTTGCAATCGCAATTCAACCAGCTGGCGAGCTTCGCGATGAACCAGCCCGGCATGACGCCGCCGGGCGGCGCGCCGGCGGGGGACACCGCGCCGGCAGCGCCCGCCGCCGCGAAGCGCGCCGCGCCGCGCCGGGCTGCATCGGCCGGCGCCGCCGGCGCGGCGGAATCCGCCAAGCCGGCGGGCGCCGCGAAGAAAGCGCCGAAGCGGGGCGTGTGATGCGCGCCGCCTCGTTTCGCTGACACGCGCATGAGGCTCGCGCTCGTCCTGATGGGAGGCGGCGCACGCGCCGCCTATCAGGTCGGCGTGCTCAAAGCGCTGGCCGAAATCGCGCACGAAGTCGACCCGGCACGGCGCGAACTGCCGTTCGCGGTGGTCTGCGGTTCGTCGGCGGGGGCGATCAACGCGACCTCGCTCGCGAGCCATGCGGACGACTTCGCGCACGGCGTGCGGCGCCTGCTCGAATTCTGGGAGCATCTGCGCGCCGACTACGTCTATCGCACCGACTGGCTCGGCATCGCGGCCGCGGGCGCGCGCTGGCTCACGGCGATGAGCATCGGCTGGGCCGCGCGCCGGGCGCCGCGCGGTTTGCTCGACAACTCGCCGCTCGCCCATCTGCTGCAGCGCGAACTGAGCTTTCACCGGATCGAGCAGATGCTGGAGTCCCGCATGCTGCATGCGCTGTCGGTGACCGCGCTCAGCTATTCGAGCGGCCGCCATCTGACCTTCTATCAGGCAAGCGAGCCGATCCACGCGTGGCGGCGCGCGCAGCGCACCGCGCGGATGGTGGATCTGTCGGCCGCGCATCTGCTCGCGTCGTCGGCGATCCCGTTCGTGTTCCCGGCCGTGCCGCTCGTGCTCGACGGCCAGATCGAGTATTTCGGCGACGGCTCGATTCGCCAGATCGCGCCGCTGTCTCCGGCGATCCACTTCGGCGGCGAACGGATCATCGTGATCGGCGCCGCCGCGGCGCGGCCCGAGGTGCCGGCCGCGAACGGCAACGGACGCGGCTACCCGTCGCTCGCGCAGATCGGCCAACAGGTGCTGGCGAGCGTGTTCCTCGATTCGATCGGCACCGACATCGAGCGGATCGAGCACATCAACCGGATGGTCGAGCATCTGCCGCGCCACGTGGAACCGGAGAGCGGCTGGCGGCACGTCGACGTGCTGGCGATCGCTCCGTCCGAGCGGATCGAGCTGATCGCGGCGAAGCATCTGCGGCGGCTGCCGTTCACGGTGCGCAGCCTGCTCGGCGCAGTGGGCGGCAACCAGCCGGCCGGGGCGTCGTTCGCGAGCTATCTGCTGTTCGAGGCGGAGTTCGCGCGCGAGCTGGTGGCGCTCGGCTACCGCGACGCGCATGGGCAACGGGACGTGCTGGCCCAGTGGATCGCGGCCGCCGATCGCGGCGGCGCGGCGGGTGCCGCCCACGCGCCGCATCACGGGGGCGCCCCCGTGTCCGGACGGGGGCACTGACCGATCGTGCGGTTGCGTTTTCGCTACGCTTTCACCGAACTTTCGATGCGGCGCATTGCCGCAGCGGCGTCAATCGGGGTCAGTCCGGTGTCGCGGATCGGTCACAGGCGCGTGCTATCATGGCCGCCGCCGAATACACCACATCGAGCAGCCTGCCGTCAGCCGTCCTGAACGGCGCGCGAGCGGGCTCGACAACGAAGCCGGCAGTGCGCCGGCGACCTTACAGGCACGCGCGGGCAGACTCCGCTTCAGCGGAATGCTATGTGCGGTCTGCCCCACCGCGGCTGCAAGGCCGCCCGGCGTCACGGTGCGAAACTTGCATCCGCTGGCCGGTTTGGCACGTAAAATTATTGACTTGGTTGCCAACGCGCCCTTGCAGGGTGCGCTTGCCGCAACAATCTCGTTTAGATGTCGCATTGCGCAGAACAGGGGTGGGACCATGAACACCATGCTTTATCCGGAACTTTACAAGTCGCTCGAAGCGGTCCGCTGGGATATGGAGAAGGATATTCCGTGGG